>NZ_JAAORI010000001.1 GCF_017696075.1 Prochlorococcus marinus XMU1411 | reverse complement strand
GAAATGACTCCAGGTTTTGGTAATTGATCAACCATTAAAAAATTTATCCACTCAACATTACCCGACCTATCTGCCAAAATTTGAATTTCTACATGTCTTGGCTTCCTTATGAATTTCTCCATATATAAACCATCGTTACCAAAAGCAGCTTCTGCTTCTCCCTGGGCTGCTTTAAACATTTTGTCGAGATTATCAGCGTTTTCGACCAACCTCATGCCTCTCCCACCTCCTCCAGCAGTCGCTTTGATAATTACGGGATAACCAATATCATCTGCCAATTTATAAGCCTCATCAATATTAGATAACAAACCTTTACTACCAGGTACTGTTGGAACTCCCACTGCCTCCATAGTTTCTTTAGCTGTAGATTTATCTCCCATAGATCTAATAGCTTTAGGAGATGGACCAATAAAGACAATTCCGTGATCATTACACATCTCAGCAAATTTATCATTTTCAGCAAGAAATCCATAACCAGGATGAATCGCATCAACTCCTCTAGATGTTGCAGCAGCAAGTATATTTGGAATATTTAAATAACTCTTATTACTTAACGAGTCTCCAACGCACACTGCTTCATCAGCAAGCTGAACATGCAACGCTTTTTTATCTACGGTGCTAAAAACTGCAACTGTTGCAATACCTAGTTCTCTACAACTTCTAACAATTCGTAAAGCTATTTCTCCACGATTAGCAATTAAAACTTTTTCAACCATTATGAAAATTAAATTGAAGAAATGAAAATGACTTAAAATAAAAAATTCTTTGGAAAAATACTTAACAGAATTTTTTTAGTGATCAGAGGACATTTTTTACAATACAACCTAGAACGTTATATATGTATAAAAATTTGTTTTATGCAATAGAAAAATAATTCATAATTTCCAAAAATTCTTTTTTTGAACTACATCCTTATTTCAGTCAATAATGTATTATGTCTTTAGGGTAAAGTTGCCCACAGGTGTTTGAAAACCCTTTGCGGACGTGGCGGAATTGGTAGACGCGCACGTCTAAGGAGCGTGTGGCTTCGGCCTTGCGAGTTCAAGTCTCGCCGTCCGCATTTAATGTCTTTGGTTTAACTGCAATGAAAAAAAAATCAGTTGCAGTAGTAATAGTTTCCAATGGCCCTGGTGAATTAGCTACATGGGTAAGTCCTTTAGTTAATGAGCTTAACAAGATAAGTGAATCTCTATGTGATGAAGATAAAATCAATTTCACTCTTAGGTTAGTCCTTGTTCCTTGCCCAAATGCTACTGGAAAAGAATTTTTAGTTGCAAAATCATGGAATAAATTTGAATTAATCACTAAATCCAAAAGTTTTTGGAAATTATTACTAAAGCCACATTCATTTGCAAACTGGCCAAAAAAAGGGATAGTTATTTTCCTTGGCGGTGATCAATTTTGGAGTATTTTACTAGCCAAAAGACTAGGTTATTTAAATATCACATATGCTGAATGGATTTCACGATGGCCTCAATGGACTAACGTAATTGCTGCTATGAATGCAAAAGTAAAAGAGTTGATTCCTAAAAGATATAAATATAAATGTCAAATCATTGGCGATTTGATGGCAGATATCAAACTTAATAGTGAAATATCATTAAAAAATAAAGAAAAACACAATATTGCATTGTTACCTGGTTCTAAAAAAGCAAAGCTCTCTATTGGAATTCCTTTCTTCTTAGAAGTTGCAGATCATATCGCTGAAGAAAATCAAAATATAAATTTTATAATTCCCATTGCCCCAACCACTAATAAAAGTGAATATTTATTCTTTCAAAGCGAGAGAAATCCAATTTCAAAATATTACTCATCAAAAATCAAAACACTGAAAAACCTTAAAGACTCCCGTTTTGATTATGAAATTGAAACATCAAAAAATACAAAAATTTATCTAATTAAGAAACATCCTTGCTACGAAATTTTAAAAGAATGTGATATTGCGATTACAACTGTAGGAGCAAATACTTCAGAATTAGCAGCAATTGCTCTTCCAATGTTAGTTGTCCTGCCAACTCAACATTTGAATATGATGAATGCCTGGGATGGGATTATTGGAATAATTGGTAAAATTTCATTAATAAATAGATTCCTAACTTTTATAATTAGATATTTTTATTTTAAAAAAAAGAAGTTTTTTGCTTGGCCAAATATTAAAGCTAAAAGAATGATTGTCCCTGAAAGAATAGGAAATTTTTCACCTAAAAAAATTGCGAGAGAAGTATTATTTCTTATAAAAAATAAAGATCAATTAAAAAACATTAGTGATAGTTTACAAAAAGAAAGAGGTAATAAAGGTGCAGCAAAAAAGCTTGCTTCTATCATTGCTAATTCAATTAAAAAACTTTGACAATTACCAGGGATCATCAATTTCAAACTTTTCTGATTTTTTATTATCCATAACTAAATTTTGCTGATCTAGTGGTTCGATATCTAAAGTTTCTCTCGCATTTTGAATTGGTCTTTTCGATGCAAAATTAGTATTTGATTCTTTTTTTTGTTTAAAATCATCATTTTTTTCTTCATCCATTTGATTTAAACTGTTTTGATTCTCAATCTGATCAGAATAATCATTCTCCATATATAACTTTTTTTTCTTATTAATTTCCTCTGAAGAATCTTTTATTTCAACATATTCAAGTTCATCTTCATAATCATCTTCATAATCATCTTGTTCATCAACTTCTTCTTCATATTCTTCAACGAAAGTATTTTGTTGTTCTAATTCCGAACCAGAGAGTAACTGATTCTCAACTGGTACAAGATTAGCTGAATATCCATTTGCTTGTCTCTCATCCCATGAAGACCCTCCGACGCCAAGTTTCTCAAGTAAACCACTGCTTAATTGTTTTAATTTCTCTTCAGCACCCTCATAAACAATAATCCTATCTGTACCACTACTTACTATTTCTTCAACAGGAATTTCCCAAGTACTCAAGACTCCCTCACCTAACAGCGGAACACCAACTGCACCCATGACAAGTGAAATTAAATCCCCAGTCTCGATATCAAAAGAAAAACCCAGCACCCTGCCTAACAGTTCTCCGGATTCAGTAATCACTTGACAATTAATTACTTTTCCGTATCTTTCTGGAGAAAAACCTTCACTCAATGAATCTAAAGAGTCAACTAATATGACATCTCCAACTTGCTTTATACTTTCTAATGGCATCCATTTTGGTAAGCCTGGTAAAAATCTTGTAAGTGGATTATCTCTAAGTCCTAAAGCGACCACCTCTCTTCTGTCGATATCAACAACAACTTCACCAACTAAACCTAAACGCTTACCAGTATCGGTAGTTATAACTTGTGTTCCCATCAATTCTGACCTTAACCATAACCGTTCGCTAGGAACAGAATTAGAACTATTCTTGTTCGCTGATGTGTTAGACAAACTCATAAATATCTTTTTATCATTCTGACGTATAAATTCAAAAAAGTGTGTTTATGCAGCATTTGGTAACCCAACAACTTGCGTATTAGCACCTTTTGCTTGGGCAACACCAATTGTTCTCTCAGATGCACTAATCATAGGCCTTCTATGACTCACGACTAAAAATTGAGCATTTGATGACTGATTAGATATTAATTTTGACAACCTTTCAACATTTATACCATCTAAAAAACTATCAACCTCATCTAATGCATAAAAAGGGGAAGGTCTATACTTTTGCAAAGCAAATAAAAAACTTAAAGCAGTTAATGATTTTTCACCACCTGACATAGAAGCTAATCTTCTGACATTTTTCCCCTTAGGGTGAGCTACTAAAGTTAATCCTCCCTCCAAAGGAGAATTAGGATTCTCAAGTTGAAGGAAACCATCTCCGTCAGATAAATTTGCAAAAATTTCTCTAAAGTGTTTATCAACTTCTACAAATGCTTGCATAAAAGCTTCCTGACGCATAGTCGATACAGTTTCTATTCTAAGCAATAATTCAGATCTTTCCTTAGAAAGAATTTCTAATTTTTCTCGTAAACCATTTAATCTCTCAATTAATTCTTCTAATTCATCAAGTGCCAACATATTGACAGGTTCTAAGCTTTGTAGTTTTGCATTTATCATAGAGATTTCTGATTGCAAAGATTCAAGACTCCTCCCTTCATATTCTCCAAACTGCGGGGAAGGATTAGGTAAATCTTTTTTATAATTTTCTAATTTTATTTTCTCACTTCTGATCTCTTCTTTAAGAGAATGCATATCCCTTTCAAGATATTCAAGCTTCAATAGATAGTTATTATGTTCTTGCCTTTTATTTGAAATTGAAGCGTTTAATTCATCTCTTTTCCTTCTCAATAAACCTAAATCCTTCTCAAGAGAATTCTTTTGATTATCTAAAACTAAAAGTTCTTTTTTAAATTTATCTCTTTTTTCTATCCATTCACTATGAGCAATTGCAAGTTCTTTAATAGATTCCTGCAAATTTTTTTCTTGTAATAATGTTATTTTTAATGAATTATTAATGCGCTCTTTATCTAAAGCAAATTGATTCTTCTTTTCTAATAAAACATCTCTCTCCTTACAAAGTAATTCAAGTTTTTTATCAAGATTATTAAAATCGTTATTAAAAGCTATTAATGATGATTTTTGATTTTTTTCATAATTCTCCTGAAGGGTGTTTTGCAATTGATCAAACTTATCTTGATGAGGCTTCAATTCATTTTTTAAACCATCTAACTCTTCATCTAATAATTTATTAGCACTATCAAGTTTATTTAATCTAGATTGATAATCCTCAATTCTTTTCATGACGACATTGAGAGAATTTTTATTTACTTCAATTTCTTTATTGAAAGAGGCACAATCCTTAATTAATTGACTGCGATTAGAATTTAAATTATTAAGTCTATTATTTTTAATTATCAAATCATTATTTGATTCTTTTAAAGCCTCTTCAAGAACCAATAATCTCTCTTTTATAGGGCTAGAATCTTCAAGATCATTATTAATACCAAATCTATAAGCTAAATCTTTATTTAACTTGCTGCCGCCTGTTATGGCACCACTTGCTTCTAATAATTCACCACTTAAGGTAACCAACCTATTTTTTTGTTTAGATATCCTTGCTGAGGCTAAGTCTGAAAAAACCAACGTATCTCCAAAAACATATCTAAAAACATCTGCATAAACTTCATCAAAAGTAATTAGATTAATTGCTTTATCAATAAATCCAGGCTCTCTATTATTTTCACATCTTGAAATTGCAAAATTCTTCTTTAAACTTTTAATTCTATTTAAAGGTAAAAAAGTTAATCTTCCCGCTTTCTTCTTTTTAAGAATATCAATTGCTTTTGCTGCAATATGATCATTTTCAACAACAATTTGCCCGAGTCTGTTTCCAGCAGCAATTTCTAAAGCATATCTATTTTTCTCACTAACCTCACCAAGTTGAGCTACATAACCATGTATACCCTCTAACCCAGCTTCTAAAAGAATTCTTAGAGCGTATGAACCTCTGGATTCATTTAAAGCTTCCTTTCTACTTTCAAATCTAGATAAATCCTTTTCAAGCTTTAATTGCTCATTGTTTAGCCTTAATTTAGTTTTTATTAATAAATCAATTTCATTTTTTAAAGAATTAATTTCTGAGTTGTTACTTGCCATGTTTTTATCCTTTGTATCGGATGTCTCTTTTTTTATTTGATTTACTTCAAAAAGTTTCTGCTTTTCTAACTCTAAGGCGTCGATCTGAGACGATATTTCATTTTTTTGAATATTATTTTGTGTAGTTTCTTCTGTAATTTTCCTTTTTTTTATTTCCAAAGGATTAATTTTATTCTTTACAATTTCAAGCTCAGCATTTAATTGAATACTTTGTTTTGAGAATTCTCCAGATTCTCCAGCCGCATCAGAAAGTTTTTTTCTGGATAATTTATGTTTTAAAGTGAGATCATCAATTTGCAAATTCAACTGATTTAAAAAATTATCATCAAAATTTTCTTGTCTCTTCTTTTCTGACTCGATATTCCTCTTAGAAATCGCAATTTCATCTCTCTGCTTCTGTAATTTAATACCTTCTTGTTTATTCAAATTTGAGATTCTATCATGTTCTCTCAAGCTAGAATTAATACTTCCAATATCAGAATTAACTTTTATCAATTTATCCTCTCCTTTCTCCTTTAGCTCATCAACCAGTATTTTTAATGCCTCTTCTAATACCAATATCTCTCTATTAATAGATTCTTTTTGTTTATAAAATAACATTTTATTTTTTTCAATTTCAGTTTCTTTTTTTTCTATAAATTCAACATGCTTAACTTGTTTATCAAAAATAAGAACTTTCTCTAATTCCATTATTTTTAGTAGTTTTGCCTTTAACTCTTTATATTGCTTTGCTTTTTCACATTCTTTTTCAAGCTTATTTTTACTAGATTGCAATTCATTTTCTAAAATTTCACACCTTTCTTGTCTTTCGAACACATCATTTAATTTTGCATTAGTTTGTTCTATTCTTGTATCAAAAAGTGCGACTCCTGCCAGCTCATCAATAATATTTCTTCTCTCCTTATTATTCATTGTTACTATTCTTGTTACATCACCCTGCATAACAACATTGCTTCCCTCAGGATCAACACTAATATCCCTTAATATTTTCTGTATTTGTTGCAAAGTACATTGTTTTCCATCAGAAGTGTATGTAGAAGCATAAGAGCCGCCAGGCATAAGCCTTAGTTTCCTAGAAACTACCCATTCTTTTTGACCCTTTTTAAGAGCGATTTCGTCTTCTTCTAATTCCAAGGGCGGAAGGTCCTCTCTAGGAGACCAATCATGAATATTAAATTTTACTGATACAAATGTTTCTGATGACTTACCCTCTTTAACTTTAGAGTTATTTATTAGATCTGGTAATCTTTCTGCCCTCATGCCTCTACTATTAGCTAAACCTAAACAGAATAAAATACCATCTAAAATATTACTTTTCCCAGAACCATTAGGCCCAGTGACCACTGTAAAACCTTCTTCAAGAGGAATTTTTACACTTCCCCCAAAAGATTTAAAATTTTCAAACTCGACCTGATTGATATGGACCAATATCAAGTCTCAATAGCTAAATAAGAATAACTAATTTGCGAAAATTCTCAATAGAAATATTACGATTATTTATAAATGAATATTAATTATTTTTGGTCAATCTACAAGAATTCCCAGAAATTTCAACCAAACCATGAAGAAGTTCACCATCTAAAATGAATCGAAAAAATCCAGATTCCAATTTATCAGAAACGTTTTTATATTTTCCATGATCTATTCTTTTTACAAAACCTCTATTCCCAGAAAGTTCATATTCTATCCTCGATAGCCATACAAGTCTATGATTTGGCTGTTTAAAAATTTCTATAGAAGCTTGACTAAATACAGGTAGTTTTAAAAATTTCCATGTTAAACAATCCATTCCATTTTCAACTAAAAAATCATAATGAATATCAAAAGAGTCAGTAGAGGGAACTTTATGTTCAAGCAAGACCCAATTATTCATTATTTTATTGATAAATAAATCGAATCTATTTTCAAAACAAAGTTGAGATAAAAATTTATTTTATTTAAGGTGATTACTTTTAATTAATTACTTGCATCAGGGACAAATCTTAAAGCAATGAATAGCAAACTTCCTGCTCCCGCGATAGCTGCCGCTACTAACCCAAAATCTGTAGGGATTGTGCGAGATGCAAAAACTAATGATGCAAATGTGATATCCATAATGAAATTTAAAATAATTTTATAAATTCAGTAATAGCTTAACAAAACCTTCTTGCAGAACAGAGTAGATAAATAAAATGTAAATAAACTTTTATATGTTTTTATTCTATATAAATCGCACAAATCTTTAGATAAGGGTTCCAAATTAAGAAAATAGGGTCTAATCTTAAAATAAATAAGTTTAAATAATGGAGACTTACAACCCTCCCAATGAAGTAGAAGACAAAGAAGATAACTCTAAACTTCCTAAACAAGAAGTTATCTCAGAGAAATGGTTACTTGAAAAAATTGACAGTTTAATACCTTTAATAAAAGAAAAATGGCCTACAATTGCGCAGCAAACCCTTGAAGCAACAAAAGGGAGTATTGATGATTTAGTTGAAGTAATAGCGACCCATAGTGGAACCTCAGCAGTTGGAATTAAACGCCAACTATTTGAAATCATTGATACACTCCGAGAAAATAATTGGGAGATATCAGAAAAAATTGAACCTATCGAAAGTCAATTAGAAGAGTTATTAGAAGAACTTAATAATACTCTTAGACCAAAAATAGAAAGTCCAATAAGAAAAAAACCACTATTATCTATTGCTATTGCTGCTGGTATTGGTTTACTAATAGGAACTCTCCTAAACAGTGGCAGAAAATAATATGGAAAAACCAAAAAATAAAAATTTTGCAAATACGGCTTCAAGAATTTCAGCTATTGCAAGTTCAGTGATGGATTTGCATGTAAGAATAGCTCTTCAAGAAGTAGATAGAGAAAAAAGAAGATTAATTAGTGGTGGAATATTTTTAGCAATTGGAAGCACATTACTATTATTAGTACTAATTTGCATCCATATTATTTTTTATCTTTTTCTAACAAAATATAATAACTGGAACATTGAATATAATTTATTAATCATAATATTTATCGATTTATTTCTTGCAGGCTTAAGTTTGAAGCTTGGAGGAAAATTAGCCAAAGGACCTTATCTTCCTCAAACATTAGAAGGTTTAGGCAAGACAACAAAGGCCGTTTTAGGCAAAAAATAAATTACCTTATTAAATATTTTATCCATCTACAATCTATTCCTCCATTACTAACGGGAATTTTCAATGAAGATTTCATTTTCAAATATTTTGTTAGTTTTGGATTTCCACTTAGAAGCCAAAATTCCCAGCCTGAAAAGTTATTCTTCAGGAAGTTTCCCATTTGTTCATATAAACAAATCAATTCATTTTCATCGCCCAATTTTTTGCCATATGGAGGATTACATATAATTATCCCAGGTGTAAGTTTTGATTGAAGTTCTAAAAAATCATTATTTAAAAGTTCAATATAATTTTCAAGTCCCGCCAATGTAATGTTTACTTTTGCCTGGTCAAATACCATTCTATTAATTTCGCAACCTATTATTTTCGGTAATTTTTCGTAATTTATAATTTTACTTTTTGCCTTATTTTTTTCATTAAGATAAATATCTTTTCTAAAGTCCAACCAATTCTCAAAAAGATATACTTGATCAATATTTACAGGGACTTCAAGAAATTGGTTAACTGCCTCAATTAAAAAAGTTCCTGAGCCGCACATAAAATCAATTAAAGGGACTTTTCCATTCCATTGAGTCATATTTATCAATCCAGAAGCTAAATTTTCTTTCAATGGGGCATTTCCAACTGCTGGTCTATAACCTCTTTTGTGTAAGCTTTCCACACTACTTTGAAGACTGATAATTGCTTTATTGTTATTTAAATGTAGATGAATTATGAAATCAGGATCATCTAAAGAAATATTTGATCTTTTATTCCAAACTGCCTGTTGCAAATCAGTAATAGAATTTTTAACTTCAAGAGCAGTAAAATGTGTATGACTTAAAGAAGATGTTCTCCCAGTTACTTGGACATTAAACGTTTTTTCATAATGCAGCCAATCTAACCAATTAAATGAATCTCTAACCCCCTTATATAAAGATTGCTTGTCATAGCAGTTAAAACTTGCAATTTCTCTATAAAAACGAAAAGCTAATCTGGAATAGAAATGAACTCTATAAAAAGTTTCAAAATCACATTCAAAATTAATAAATCTTTTATAAGTATTAATATTAAAACCACCTAAATTTGAAATTTCTTCAGCTAAAGATTTCTCTAGTCCCTCTGGAGCTGATGCAACTATATTCATATACGATAAAACTTAATAAAAAAAACTATTCAATACTCATTTTGCCTGTCAGAATATAAATGTCCAATTGGACTAGGTGATCTCAACCGATGTTTCGGACAGCGGTTCGATTCCGCTCAACTCCACTATTTGGGGTTGTAATGGTTTCGACGGGGCATAAGGAAGGTGACTGAAGCCGGCTCGGTTAGAGCAAAAACACAAACGCTAACAAAATCGTTAGTTTCTCCCGTCAAACAGCACCAGTTGCTGCTTGATCCTAAAGGAGATGGGGTCATATCAGCCTTATCAACCAAATGATACTCGGAGTCTGGAAGGACTCCACTTTTTTTAAATAACTAAGAAGTTGTAGTAGATAATTTATTAGTATGTAAATATTGCTGCAATTTCTTGTATTAAAAAGAATTTTTTAAATTTGTTAAGTATAAATGCTTAGAAAATAAGTTTTAAATTAATTTATCTTAATAAAGAATCTAAACCAGCAAAATGGAAACTAATAAAAAATTAAATGACTTGATAATAAATCTCAAACCTAAAGTTATTAGATTCACTGGTGAAAAATTTCCTAATGAACTATGGAATATTAGTTCTCAAATAAAAAAAAATAAGAAGATATCTACCTAAAAATTTAATTAAATACTTGAAAAAGGATTTTTAGGCATTTTTTTTAAACAATTTTTTGAAACTTCTTGAATTACTTTAAATTCATTTTTATCTAAATTCCACTTGAATACATTCGATACATCTATAACTTGAGATTTTTTCCGCATTCCAACGAGTGGAATAGTTCCTTGATAACAACACCAATTAATTGCCACTTGAGCTTGGGAAACTGATCTTTGATTCGCAATTCTTTTAAGACACCTACGCAACTCATATGTTGGTTTTTTATAGTTTTCAAATAAAGCATTACGAATAAAGCTTTTTTCTTTATTTTCTTCTTTATCTGGATCAATACAAAGTATTCCAAAGGACAAAGGACTATATGCAAAGAAATCAATATTATTTTCTTCACAAATTTTTTTTACCTGATATTGTTTTTTTAAATCGGGAGCAAGCAAAGAAAACTGTATTTGAACGCTTTTTAGCATTTGATCTCTTTTTGCCAAGAAATGAATTAATTGCTTCAATCTTTGAGGACCTATATTTGATAAGCCGATTTGAAAATCAAAACCTTGATCTTTTAAATCACAAAGATTATTCAAAAGCCCTAATTCTTGCCAAGGATTGTATTTTGCAGTTGACCAATGTAATTGCACTATGTCTAATTTATTATTTAGCCTTTCTAAACTTTTTAAAAAAGGTTTATTAAAACCTCTATCCCCAATTCTCCAAGGATAAGGTGCGAGTTTGGTTGCTATTTGGATTCTATTTTTTTTTGTAGGAGGAGTATCTAATAAAAACTTGCCTATCAATGATTCACTTCTACCCTGAAGATTTCCTGTACCGTAAGAATCAGCAGTATCAATTAGATCAAAACCTCTTTTCAATGCTTCATTATATGTCTCACGTAAATCATCGTCATTTGTAGATTTATAATTCCAAAAAAGTTTATTCCCCCAGGACCAAGTACCTAGTCCAATTCTTTTCTTCACAAGCCTATTTAAATAAAGCACTTTATAAGGTTATCTAAAATATTGAAGAGTTAGAAATATTTCAAAAAAAATAAGTTTTAAAGCATTAAAAATCAATTTCTCTTGACATTAAGAAATTATTCTCCAAAGTAAGAGAAATAAAAAAAAAATTGTTCATTACCGTTTGCGGACAAAAAGGAGGAGTGGCCAAAACTTGCACAAGTATTCACCTTGCAAGTGTTTGGCATTCTGAAGGGAAAAAAGTATGCATAGTCGATGCTGACAAAAACAGATCAGCACTAGCATACTCTTCAAGAGGTAATCTTCCATTTCCAGTCTTCCCTGTCAGTTCAGCTGCTAAAGCATCAAGATCATCAGAAATCGTAATAACTGATGGACAAGCGAGTAGCGATCAAGAAGAACTTAAACACTTAGCATATGGTTCAGATTTAGTTATCTTACCTACAACTGCAAAAGCAAGATCAGTAGAATTAACTGTTGAACTTGCTAATTTATTAAGCAACTTAAAAGTTAACCATGCAGTAGTAATAGTAAAAGTTGATTTTAGACAGCAAAAAGCAGCACAACAAGCTAAAGCAGCTTTAGAAAATTTTGGTTTATATGTTTTTGATACATTTATACCCTTACTTTCAGCATTTGATAAAGCAGAAGCCTCTGGGAATGCTGTATTTGAAGCTGTAGATGATTTGGGTAGATCAGATCCTCGTCGAATGACGGGCTGGTCTGCTTATTGTTCAATTGCCTCACAAATTCCATGCCTGATTTCGAAGCCCTCATCCGACACCAACAAATTAAACAACCAACAACCAATCAGCGCTTAAAAGTAGTTGATTCTCCTGATTTTGAAGAAGAAAAAAACGAAGAAAAAATAGTTCCTCAATCTGGATTATTAGTTAATATCTTGGGGGGTTTTATAAGTTCTGTGATTGGAACTTTAACAATACTTTTTCTTTATATAAATGAATATCTTCCAATAGATTTACTAAAACTTAAGTAGTATATTCGCTATTTATTTCAACGTACTTTTTAGAGAGATCGCATCCCCAGGCTGTGCCTTTCGATGCGCCAGAATTTAGATTAATCATAATTTGTACAATATCTTCAACTAAATATTTACCATTCATTTTGGACCTAATATATTCAGTGACTTTATTCGAATCATATTGTTTTAACTTGCCCTTCTCCAAAATCTGATAATTACCAATATACAAGTCAACGTTATTAAAATTGAATTCAACTCCAGAATTACCTGCAGCTGAAATAATTCTTCCCCAATTAGGATCACAGCCATGAATCGCAGTTTTTACTAATGCAGAATTACAAATAAATTTAGCAACCATAATTGCATCTCCAGTATTTTTTGCTCCTTGAACCAAAACTTCTAATAAACAATTAGCTCCCTCTCCATCTCTTGCAATATTTTTTGCTAAGTTTTGACACACAATATCAATCCCTTTTTGAATAATTGGAAAATATCTTTTATCAATTTTCTCTCCTGCATTTATTGCAATAAACGAATCATTTGTGCTTGTTTCTCCATCAACTGATATTGCATTAAAAGATTTTTTAACCGCAATCGAAATCATTTTATCCCATACTTCTTTTTCAATACCCACATCACATGTAAGAAAAGCAAGCATTGTAGCCATATTGGGGTAAATCATTCCTGAACCTTTTGCAAATCCTGCTATTTTTATTTTTCTACCTTGAATAATCGTCTCTATTAAAACTTTTTTTAAAGTCAAATCAGTAGTTAAAATTGCTTCTGCTGCATTTTGAAAATTATTAACTTTTAAAACACTTACTAAATTTGGTAAATTTTTTACTAAATCATTTATTTGTATAGGAACACCAATTACACCAGTTGAGCACATTAAAACTTCTTCTTCCTTTATGCCTAAAAGTTCCGCAATCTTTGCTGTAGCAATTTGAAAATGATGAAGTCCAAGATTTCCTGTACATGCATTTGCTTGACCAGAATTAATTAGTATTGCTCGTACAAATCCCGAAGCTCTTTTAATTCTTTCCTCACAAATATCTACACATGAAGCGCGAACTATTGATTGGGTAAACATCCCACTAAAAATACTGCCTTCTGGAGCGAGTATTAGTGCTAAATCTTTTTTATTAGAAGCTTTTAATCCAGCTGATATCCCAGCAAAAAGAAATCCCTTGGGTGTTTCCACACTGTCATCAACAAACGACCAATTGGTATCTAACTGGCTCAAACTTTTTAATATTTTAATTCATACTAACTACTCTTCAATACTAAAGAAACAGGTTATTAGATTATTATTAAATATATGGATATTCTTCAAAAATCAAAAAACAACCAAAGAAGGATTGGTTTAACAGGAGGTATTGCCAGTGGGAAGACAACCATAACTAATTACATAAGAAATCATAAAAACATTCCAATTTTAGATGCAGATAATTTATCAAGAGAATTAATCAAACCAAACACATATGGATATAAGAAAATTTTAGATTATTTTGGACATAAAATTATTGAAAATAAGAACAATTCAGAAAAAGAAATAAACAGAAAACTTTTAAGGAACATTATATTTAAACATTCAGAAAGTAAAGAATGGATTGAAAAACTACTTCATCCATTAATTAAAGAAAAAATGATAGAAGAATGCAGTCATCACAAAAATACTCAAACTTTAGTATTGGTTATTCCATTATTATTTGAAGCAAAATTTGAAGATATTTGCACTGAAATATGGTTAGTTAAATGTCCTAGAGAGACACAAAAAAAAAGACTTATGAAACGAGATAAAATTAGCGAAAAAGAAGCATACGACTCCATAAATCTTCAATTAAGTTTTGAAGAAAAAAGAAAATTTTCAGACATTATTTTAGATAATTCAGATGATCAAAATAAATGGATCAAGACAATAAGAGAGCTTCTTTGAAGCTTTAGCTATTCAATTTTTCTGCAAGAAGTTTATTTGCAAGTTTAGGGTCAGCTTTACCTTTTGTTCTTTTCATTAGTTGACCAACAAAAAAACCAAGTAATTTAGTTTTGCCATTTCTAAATGCTTGAACCTCATCTGGATATTCAGTTATAAGTTCATCAATTATTGGTAAAATACTTGAAGAATCAGATATCATGGCCAACCCTTTTTCTTCAACAAATTTTTTCGGAGAGATATTTTTTTGAATTAGTTCAGGTAAAATTTCCTTTGCAATTTTTCCACTTATAGTTTTATTTGAGATCATGTTTATCATTTCAGCAAGATTTTCAGGACTAAGTTTTAAGTCACTAAAACTAAGTTTATTTGCTTTTAAATAACCCACAATATCACTTGTTACCCAATTTGAAGCTAGTTTGGCATCAGTACCATTAGCTACTGTTTCTTCAAAAAAGTTAGCCATATTAATTTCATCAGAAATTACCCTTGCATCATATGCAGATAACCCAAATTCATTTACATATTTATTTCTTTTCTTTGAAGGTAATTCTGGAAGTTCTTTTAACCATATTTCTTTTTGGGCTTTTGTTATTTCAATTGGTCCTAAGTCAGGATCAGGAAAATATCTATAGTCACTGCTGCCTTCTTTCATTCTCATACTTTTTGTGAGTTGCTTAGCTTCATCCCATAACCTTGTTTCTTGGAAAATTTTTCCTCCATTTTCATAAACTTCTATTTGTCTTGCTATTTCATAATCACAAGCCTTTTGAATTGCGGAAAATGAATTCATATTTTTTATTTCCACTTTGGTGCCAAATGGAGCATTAGGTCCTTTTCTAACTGAAATATTGACATCACATCGCAATGAACCCTCTTGCATATTTCCGTCTGATACGCCTAGATATCTAACTGTTCTTCTGATCTCTGAAGCATATTCAGATGCCTCTTTACCTGATCTAATATCTGGTTTACTTACAATCTCACAAAGTGCTATTCCAGCACGATTGTAATCAACTAAGGAATACTTAGAACCAGCTAATCTATCACTACCTAAATGGACTAGTTTTCCAGCATCTTCTTCCATATGTAATCTTTCTATCCCAATTTTTTTGATATAAGGTTCTTTGTTCTTTTCAATTATTTCAACCTCTAACCAGCCATTTTCAGCTAGTGGCTCATCAAATTGTGAAATTTGATAATTTTTAGGCAGATCAGGATAAAAATATTGTTTTCTATCAAATTTACAATGTTCTGCAACATTTAAATTTAATGCTAAAGAAGTTTTCACAGCATACTCAAGAACAGTCTCATTCAAAACTGGGAGAGTTCCCGGTAAACCACAAACTACAGGATCTATATGAGTATTAGGTGCATCGCCAAAAGCTGTTGAAGCAGATGTGAATATTTTACTTTTCGTATTAAGCTGTACATGAGTTTCCAAACCAATCACAGCTTCCCAAGATTCCAAATTGTTCATTATCAAAAGTCTCTTTATTAATTTTATTGGATATAAAGGAAAAGAGGACCAAAACACAAATAAAAATATTTATTCTTAAATGACACAAGAAACAAAAAATTCAATATTAATTATTGGTGGTGGGCTTGTAGGTTTATCTATTGCTTATGAATTTTCTAAAAATAACTTCAAAGTTTTAGTTTTAAGCAAAAACAGAAATGAATCAGCTGGATTTGTTGCTGCAGGAATGTTAGCTACTCATGCCGAAGGGCTCGAAGATGAATTACTAAAATTTGGCCAAGAAAGTCAAAGTCTAATTCCAAAGTGGATAAAAAGTATTGAACAAGATAGTAATATTGAATGCGGTTTAAAAAAATGTGGCATAGTAGTTCCTTTTAAAAATAAAAAAGATCTTGAAGAGTTTCCGACTTATAAATATGGAAAATATTTAAATCACAAAGATCTTCAAAAAGAAATCAATGGAATGAATTCAATTTGGAAGCATGGTTTACTTTTTGAACAAGATGGTCAAATAGATAACCGAAGAAGACTAATGCGTGCTCTTGAGAGAGCATGCTCCTTGCATGGAGTTGAATTTCAAGAAGGATCAGAAGTAGAGGATTTAATATTAGAAAAAAACAAAATTACTGGTGCAAAAGTTTTATGTGCTACTGGGGAACAAAAAAAAATTACCTGCGAAAAAGCAATTATATGCAGTGGTGCTTGGAGTAAAAAAATTTTTAATAAAATTCCAGTCTTTCCTATAAAGGGACAAATGCTATCAATACAAGGTCCAACAAATTTCTTGAAAAGAGTTATTTTTGGTCCAAACACTTATCTAGTTCCTCGTGAAGATGGACTTATTATCGTTGGAGCAACAGTTGAAAAAGATTCAAAATTTAATCAGGGTAATACCCCCAATGGGATAAAAGAACTACAAGAAGGTATTTGCTCCTTATTACCAGAAGCTATTAATTGGCCACAAATGGAACATTGGTGGGGATTTAGGCCTTGCACACCAGACCTTAAACCAATAATTGGAAAATCAAAAATTGAAAACCTTTTTATAGCTACAGGACATTACAGAAATGGAGTTTTATTTTCTGCAATAACAAGTGATCTTCTTTTGAAAATAGTTCAAAATAAAAGTCTCAAAGAAATAGAAAAAAGCTTTTTAGAGAAATTTAGTTTAGATAGATTTGAGATTTAAATTTTAATTTTCAGACCGCCATTTCGAATCAGAAGTTTCCCAATCACATAATTCATCAGGGTTAAACCATAGATCAATTTCAAATTTAGCGGTATCTTCTCCATCAGAACCATGAATAATATTTCTCCCAATATCAATAGCTAAATCACCTCTAATTGTTCCAGGCTCTGCTTCAAGAGGTTTTGTTGCACCTATTAGTTTTCTAGCACTCAAAATAACTCCTTCTCCTTCCCACACCATTGCTACAACAGGACCACTTGAAATAAAGTCTACTAAATCGCCAAAAAAGGGTCTTTCTCTATGTACCCCATAATGATTTTGAGCAAGATCTTTTGAGGGTATTAATTGCTTTAATCCAACCAATTTAAATCCTTTTTTTTCAAATCTGCCAATTATCTCAGCAACATATCCTCTTTGAACTCCATCTGGCTTAATTGCAATAAAGGTTCTCTCTTTGTTCATTTAGTTAATAATCACTCTATGTATATTCAACTTTTGGGTGGTAACTTGGCAAGTAATCATTAAAATAATAGATATTGTTTTTAGTTATTTTCAAAAACATTTATTAATCAATTAGACATAAAGTGACCAATTTTGAGCCGAAAAAATTAAAAAATATTTGGACTATTGAAGATAGTATTTCGACTTACAAAATAGACAAATGGGGGGATAAATATTTTTCTATAAATTCCAAAGGAAATATATCAGTAACTAAAGATATAAATTCTGAAAATAAGATTGATCTTTTCAAGCTTGTCAAAGAACTTAAAAGTAGAGAAATCAATCCTCCATTAATCATAAGATTTAACGATATCTTAAAAGATCGAATAAATGCACTACATAATGCTTTTTCAAAAGCAATAAAAACCTACAAATATGAAAATATCTATCAAGGAGTTTTTCCTGTCAAATGTAATCAACAAAAAAATATCTTGGAAAAGATAATAGAGTTTGGTAGTCAATGGAATTTTGGTTTAGAAGTAGGAAGTAAATCAGAACTATTAATTGGCCTTGCACTTCTTGAAAACCAAAATTCATTATTAATATGCAACGGATATAAAGATAAAAAATATATTGAGATTGCTACTTTGGCCAGAAAACTCGGCAAAAATCCAATAATAGTTATTGAACAAACAGATGAGGTAAAAAGAATTATTCAAGCAGTACAAGAACTTAACGCAACTCCATTGATAGGAATTAGAGCAAAGTTATCAAGTAAAAGTAGTGGTAGGTGGGGCAAATCTATTGGAGATAATTCCAAATTTGGATTATCAATTCCAGAAATTATGTCGACAATAAAAGAACTTAAAGAAGCAAATCTTATAAACGAAATGAAATTGCTCCATTTTCACATAGGAAGTCAAATAAGTGATATTGCTGTGATTAAAGACGCATTACAAGAAGCGAGTCAAATATATGTTGAACTATCTAAACTTGGTGCCCCAATGCAATATATCGACGTAGGGGGAGGATTAGGGATAGATTTTGATGGAACTAAAACCTCTTCCAACACCTCTACTAATTATTCTCTTCAAAATTATGCTAACGATGTAATCGCAACCATTAAAGATTCATGTGAATTAAATAATATCAAGCATCCAATAATAATCTCAGAAAGTGGAAGAGCAATAATTAGTCATTGTTCAGTTTTAATTTTTAATGTCTTAGGAACAAGTCATGTCAGTTCCAAAATACAAATTTTTGATAAAAAAGATCAACAATTAATCATTTCAAATTTACTTGAAACTTTCTATGAATTAAAAAAACTTAAAAATAAAAAAATAAATTTATCTCAAATAATTGAACTATGGAATGATGCAAAAAAGTTTAAAGAAGATTGCTTAGTTGCCTTTAGATTAGGATTTTTAAGTTTGGCAGAACGAGCTTATGCCGAAGAACTTACATGGGCTTGCGCAAAAGAAATTTCTAATAACCTGAATAATGATGAAATCAATCACCCCGATTTATCTGAAATTACAGAAACTCTCGCGTCAACTTATTATGCAAATTTATCTATCTTTAAATCTATTCCCGATAGCTGGGCAATCAATCAGATTTTTCCAATAGTACCAATACATAGGCACTTAGAAGAACCTTTCTGCAAAGGCAACTTTGCAGATTTAACTTGTGATTCAGATGGGAAACTCAATAATTTTATTGATGATGGAAAAATTAAATCATTACTTAATTTACATAAGCCAGAACTAGATAAAGATTATCTAATTGGAATTTTCATGACTGGAGCCTATCAAGAAGCATTGGGAAACTTTCACAATTTATTTGGCAATACAAACGTTGTTCATATAGATATAAATCAAGATAATTCATATAAGGTCAAAAATATTATTAAAGAGGAAAGTAAATCTGAAATTTTACAGTTATTGGATTACAGTTCAGCTTCTTTGGTTGAATCTATAAGGATTAATACTGAATCAGCAATTGATCAAAAAAAATTAACTATTGAAGAGGCAAGAAAATTAATTGATCAAATCGAAATGAGTCTCAGAAAAAGTAGTTATTTATCAGAATAACTTTCCAATGTTTTTTGCAAATGATTTTTAGCATAATCTAAAGCAACACTTAACTTATCAATATCTTTAGCACCTGCTTGAGCAAAGTTAGGCTTACCTCCTCCGCCTCCCGAACAAATTCTTGCAATCTCGTTAATTAATTTACCTGCATGCAATCCTAATTTTACCGCATCATCACCTAAAGAAACTGCAAATAACAACTTTCTATTTTCTGGATTTGGTATTCCCCCAAGAATCACTAATGCTTTCTTTCCTAAATGAGAAGTTAAATTAAGGGCTGCAGATTGCAAAGAATTTCCATCTAAGCCATCAATCTGATTTACTAAAATTGAAAAAGAATTTATTATTTCTGCGGATGATTTCATAGAAGAGTATTTAAAATATGCAATTTCATCTTTCATTTTTTGTATCTCTTTATTCTTATTGATAAGTTCTGCTTGCAAATTATTAACTCTTTCAAAAAGTTGATTAGGATTTGCTTTTAACAAATCACTTAGTTGATTAACTAAAGCATTTCTATCACTGAAATAGTCGAATGCTGATTGACCAGATAATGCTTCGATTCTTCTTACTCCGGCTGAGATTCCTTCCTCACTGATTATTTTGAAAGAACCTAATTCAGATGTAGTTTTAACATGTGTGCCACCACAAAGTTCCATTGAAACTCCTGGCACATTAACAACGCGCACTTCATCATCATATTTTTCTCCAAACATGGCCACTGCACCCTTTTCAAGGGCGTCACTCTTAGACATATTTTTTATTTCTAGGATATGATTTTCCATAATCCAATAGTTTACTAGACTCTCAATCTTAGAAATTTGATCTTTAGATATAGGCTTAGAAGAATTAAAGTCAAATCTTAATTTATTAAAGGCTACCAATGAACCTTTTTGTCCAACACTTTCATCAACAATTAATTTGAGAGCAGATTGCAATAAATGGGTCGCTGTATGATTTGCAGCAGCCTTAGCTCTATTAGAGGATTTAACATTAGTCTTAACTTTTTGTCCAATAGTTAATATTCCTTTTTTAATAGTTCCATAATGTAAAAAAACATTTTTCTTTCGAATTACATTTTCAACTAAGACCTCTACATCTTTTGAAAATATCGTTCCAATATCACCAACTTGACCGCCAGATTCTCCATAAAAAGTTGTCTGATCAAGAACAATTAAAACTTTCTGACCTTCACTTGCTTGCTTAACTAATGTTGAATCCAAGAATATACCCTTTACTGCTGCTTCCGAAAGAAGTGAATCATAACCATGAAAAACAGTTTTGTTAAAAAGATCTATTTCTCGTTCTAATGATCCCTCTAATGTCAAATCAATATTACTAGAAGCAGCTTTCGCTCTCTCTTTTTGTGCATTCATTTCTTCTTCAAAACCCTTTACATCTACACTGATACTATTTTCCTCAGCAATTTCAACAGTAAGTTCTAGAGGAAATCCATAAGTATCATAAAGTTCAAAAGCTTTAAAACCAGATATTAATTTCTGACCTGAAGAAATTAATTCATCTAACAATTTCTCTCCCCTTTCAAGAGTTTCCCTAAACCTTACTTCTTCAATTTTTATCTCATTCAAAATTAAATTATTATTATTTTTTAAATCAGGATAATTTTTTTTCATTAAATTGATCCCGACAGTAGCAATATGCGGTAAAAATTCATTTGTTATACCCAATAATCTCCCATGTCTGACCATTCTTCTAATAAGCCTTCTCAATATATAACCCCTGCCGAGATTACTTGCTGCTACTCCATCAGAAATTAGATGAATAACAGCTCTTGTATGATCTCCAATAATTTTTAAAGAAATTTTGTTTTTATCATTTGAAGAAAAATAATCAATATTTGCAATCTCACAAGTTTTTTGAATGATAGGAAAAATTAAATCTGTCTCATAATTATTTTGCTTTTTTTGCAATATTTGAGCCATCCTCTCAAGGCCCATTCCTGTATCAATATTTTTAAATTTTAAATCTGTCAATTTTCCATTAGGATCGCGATTATATTGCATAAAAACAAGATTATAAAATTCAATAAAACGATCTCCATCTTCTAAATCAATATTCTGCAGACCTTTTTCGGGATAAAAATCATAATAAAGTTCTGAACAAGGTCCACATGGACCTGTCTTTCCAGAGGACCAAAAATTATCTTTCTCACCTAGTTTCACTATTCTATCTGGATGAATACCAATTTCATCTCTCCAAATTTCTGCAGACTCTCCATCTTCATGAAAGACACTCACAATTATATTTTCAGGGGAAAGTTGATAAATATTAGTAACTAATTCCCAAGCCCACTGAATAGCCTCTCGTTTAAAATAATCTCCAAAAGAGAAATTCCCAAGCATTTCAAAAAAAGTATGGTGTCTAGCTGTAACTCCAACGTTTTCAATATCGTTTGTTCTAATGCACTTTTGGCTAGATGTAGCCCTTTTTGATGGTCTTTCTTTTAAACCTAAAAAAACTGGTTTAAAAGGTAGCATCCCAGCAATTGTGAGCATAACGGTAGGATCATCTGGAATTAAAGATGCGCTTGGAATGATTTTATGTAATTTTTCACTGTAAAATTTTAAAAAAGCATTTCTTATCTCATCTCCAGTAACTATTTTTTTAATTAGTTGAGAT
The DNA here is from genome assembly GCF_017696075.1 of Prochlorococcus marinus XMU1411. Taxonomy (NCBI): domain Bacteria; kingdom Bacillati; phylum Cyanobacteriota; class Cyanophyceae; order Synechococcales; family Prochlorococcaceae; genus Prochlorococcus; species Prochlorococcus marinus. The sequence goes on along the minus strand of NZ_JAAORI010000001.1, from coordinate 52,702 downwards.
GTCATTTATCCTGAATAAAAATAATAAAAATTAAAGAAAAGCGTAATTTCGGTTATTTCGCAAAAATAATCACGCGGATTTATATTCTACATAACTAGAGTTATTCTATAACGCGATTTGTCCTATGCTAGCCTCTGCCCAGACAAGTAATTCTAAATTGGCACAAATAAATAATAAGTTGACAATTCAATCTCAAAACTTTGCTGATGATTCATGTGCCATAAGATCTTTGGATTGGGATCGCAGTAGATTTGATATTGAATTTGGATTAAGAAATGGAACTACTTACAATAGTTTCATTATTAAAGGTGAAAAACTAGCAATTATTGATACTAGTCACGCAAAGTTCGAAGAATTATGGTTTGAAGAATTACTTAAAAAAGTAAATCCACAAGAAATTGATTATCTAATTACAAGCCATACAGAACCTGATCATTCTGGTTTAATAGGTAATCTTTTGAAATTAAACAAAGATATCACAATAGTAGGATCAAAATTAGCCCTTAAATTCATTGAAGACCAAATACATATTCCCTTTAATCGTCTAGAAGTCAAAAGTGGAGAGTTTTTAAATCTGGGGACCAATCCTAATAGCGGTTTAGAACATAATATTGAATTTATAAGCGCACCAAATTTACATTGGCCAGATACAATTTTTTCATATGACCACAGCACTCATGTTCTCTATACATGCGATGCATTTGGACTCCACTATTGTTCTGATGAATTTTATGACACTGACCAAAAAGAAATTTATGATGATTTTCGTTTTTATTACGATTGTCTAATGGGTCCAAACGCTAGAAGCGTTATTCAGGCAATTAAAAGAATAGATAAGCTACCTGAATTAAAAACAATAGCCGTAGGTCATGGACCTTTACTTCATAATCAAGTCAATTTTTGGAAAGGAAAATATCTAGAATGGAGCAGTAATAAAAGTAAGGGAAACGAATTTGTAGCTGTTTGCTACATAAGTGACTATGGATATTGTGATCGACTAAGCCAGGCTATTTCTCATGGAATAAGTAAGGCAGATGCACAAGTACAATTAATTGATTTAAGATCTTCTGATCCTCAGGAATTAACAGGTTTAATTTCTGAATCAAAAGCAGTGGTAATTCCCACATGGCCAGTTGATTCAGATAATGAATTAAAAGAATCTCTTGGCACTTTGTTTGCCGCATTGAAGCCTAAACAATTTACTGCTGTTTATGATGCATTCGGAGGAAATGATGAGCCAATAGATTCTTTAGCAAGTAAATTAAGAGAACTGGGCCAGAAAGAAGCCTTTTCGCCTCTAAGGGTTAAAAATATTCCAGATCCAATTGTTTATCAACAATTCGAAGAGGCAGGTACTGACTTGGGTCAATTGATCAATAAAAAGAAAAATATTGCCTCAATGAAAAGCGTCGATTCAAATTTAGATAAAGCTTTAGGTAGATTAAGTGGAGGATTATATGTAGTTACAGCTAGCCAGGGAGAAGGTTCCACGTTTCGACAAAGTGCAATGGTCGCCAGTTGGGTTAGTCAAGCAAGTTTTTCTCCACCAGGTATTACGGTAGCAGTAGCAAAAGATAGAGCCATTGAATCTTATATGCAAGTTGGGAAAGGTTTTGTTGTGAATGTTTTACGAGAAGATAACTACCAAAAAATGTTTAGGCACTTTTTAAAGAGGTTTGCGCCTGGAGCCGATAGATTTGCTGATATAGATGTAATAAATAACATTGCAGAAGGAGGACCAGTTCTTTCAGATTCTCTTGCATTTTTAGATTGTCGAGTCAACTCCCGATTAGAAACTCCAGATCACTGGATAATTTACGGTATTGTTGAAAATGGAAACGTTTCAGACCTATCTTGTAAAACGGCAGTTCATCACAGGAAAGTTGCAAATCATTATTAACTGCTCAAGAAAGATATTAAAAGGAATTTATAATATTAATGGATTACGCAAATTATAAACTGCAAAATATAAATTCCAATTATGAAGTGATATTTTCAATATTAAAAATTATCCCAGCATGAGTCAGAAAAACAGTGTTATTATTATCTGTATAATTTGAAAAAAATTATTTTACCACTTAACCTTATTTAAGAATTTTAAGAATTTTGGATAGGCAAGAAATTTCTGAACTGATAAAAAAAAGACTTAATGAAATAGGAATAAATTTTTTAACAAAAAAATATGAACAATCAGGTTCAATAAACCATCTAATAATCGATAACTTATTACCAAACGAAATCGCATCGAAATTACATTTTGACTTTCCAGAAGAGAAAGAACTGAATCATTTAAATGGGCCATCAGAGAATAAATATGTCGGTGTAAATTTTTCTGATAGACAAAAATTAGTCCAAGAATGCTTATATTCATTTCAAGAAGAAAGCATAATAAAAATAATTGGTCAAATTACAAATATTAAAGATTTAATAGGTGATCCAGAACTTTATGCAGGAGGGATATCAAGCATGAGCAAAGGATGTTACCTTAACCCTCATATTGACAATTCTCATGATAGAAATTTAAAAAACTTCAGAAGATTAAATCTACTTTATTACGTCAATCAAGACTGGATTCCGAAAAAAGATGGAGGTGAATTAGTCCTTTATCCTGATGGGATTAAAAATAAAGAAGAGATAATAAAGTGCAAGTTTAATAGATTGCTCATAATGAGAACTGATAATAAATCAATACATGGAGTCAAAAAAATCCTGTCGAAAACAAAAAGAAGAAAATGTATAAGTAATTATTACTTTTCAATAAATTCTCCATCAGGTAAAAAATATTATCACTCAACAACTTTTCGTGGATTCAAGAAAGAATTATTTAAAGGAACTTATCTGCAATTAAATTCATATATTAGAACATCCGTAAAGAAGTTCATATTCACAATATCTGGAAAATCTATTTCAACTAATTACCATAAAAAAAGTGATTAAAGAGAAAGAATCGCATTTGACAAAAAATTTTTGCGTAATTAAAACAGACGAATAACAGCGGTAACTAAACTATATGATTATAATCTACTGAAAACAATATAACTTAGAACATATAATGTTTGATTCGAAAATTGAAAGTCACTTAAAAAACATATCTATTTCGATAATGAGCTGGAAAGTTATGTTTTGTACTAAAAAATAAATCTTTGAAAATGTCAGTTATTAATACAAGCTTAATCTCTCAAAATCAAAACTTATTAGAATTTGAAATTACTGAAAATATTACTTGTATCAGATTTTTAGATCAAAATAAAGAAAGATTTGAGCTTGAATTTAATCTTGAAAAAGGGACCTCTTTTAATACTTTTTTAATTAGAAGTAAAGATGATCTATTTATTATTCATCCACCTGAAAAACAAAATTTAGATGCATTTAACAAAAAAATATGCGATTTATTTAATCAATTTAAATTTCAAAAAATTAATATCATTTCTGGTCATATTAATCCCCAAGTAATAGAAACTATAAAAAACATCAGTGCAAGATTTCAAAACCTAACTATCACTTGCTCAAATCCTGGCTTTAAACTTATTAACGAGCTTTGGAATCAAAAGAACCCCAATTTAAAAAATAATATTGATATTCAATTACCCAAAATAAACATTATAAAAAAAGAACTGAAATTAGAATTAGATAATATTTTACTTGAATTAATTCCTATTCCAACCGCACGATGGCCAGGAGGACTAATAGTCTATGAACGGAATCAAGAAATACTTATAAGTGAAAAATTTTTCTCTGCGCACATTGCAGCTGAATATTGGTCTGAGACAAATCGAGTTAGTACAGAAATTGATCGGAAACACTTTTATGATTGTCTAATGGCACCCATGTCCAACCAAGTGGTAACAATCACTGAAAAAATTGCTGAATATGAAATAAAAACTATTGCACCATTACATGGACCCGCTATTGAATATAGCTTAAAAAGCTTTCTTAATGACTACATCAGATGGGGTGAAAATCTCTCAACTAACAATCCTAGAATCGCTTTGATTTATGCAAGTGCATATGGGAATACAGCCTCTATAGGAGATGCATTGGCTAAAGGAATAAATAGAACTTCGGTTGAAGTTCAAAGTATTAATTGTGAGTTTACACCTAATGATGTTCTAATAAAATCTATACAAAATGCGGATGGATATTTAATCGGTTCGCCCACACTCGGAGGTCATGCTCCAACTCCTATAGTCAGCGCCCTAGGAACATTATTATCAGAGGGTAACAGAGATAAACCTGTTGGGATTTTTGGTAGCTTTGGCTGGAGCGGTGAAGCAATAGATCTACTTGAATCAAAATTAAAAGACGGTGGTTTTAAGTTTAGTTTTGATCCCATAAGAATTAAATTTAGCCCAGACAAACCAAAGATTAAAGAATTAGAAGAGATAGGAACTCATTTTGGGAGAAAAATTATAAAGCAAACAAAGATAAAAACTAGAAAAACAGATACGGGAATGATTTCTAGCAAAACAGATCCAAAATTGCAAGCTCTTGGAAGAATAATTGGTTCACTTTGTGTGCTAACTGCCTCTAAAGGAAAAAATGAGAATAATATAAAAGGCGCTATGCTTGCATCTTGGGTTAGTCAAGCAAGTTTTTCTCCACCAGGGTTAAGTATTGCGGTAGCAAAAGATAGATCGGTAGAATCTCTTCTTCAAATTGGAGATTTATTTGCTTTAAATATTTTAAGTGAAAAAGATTACAAAGAGCCTTTGAAAAGATTCACAAAACCATTTGCACCAGGAGAAGACAGATTTAAAGGTTTAGATATTGAATTGACTCCTAATGAACAGATAATTATTCCAGAATCTTTAGCATGGTTAGATGCTTCAGTGAAAGAAAGAATGGAATGTGGAGATCATTGGGTAATATACGCTGAAGTACTACACGGTAATATACTAAAGTCCGATATTCTAACAGCTGTGCATCATCGCAAAACGGGTGCAAACTATTAACCTTATTTATCTAATTTATGAATCAATCAAAAGATCTAATAATAATTTCGGCTAGTTGTGGAAAAAATCTAGAACTTTCCGAGAAGTTTCTTGAAAAAAGTCATGAACTCAAAATAAGTTCAGAAATATTAGATCTTACCACTCTTGATATTCCACTATTTAATCCACGAATTCACACTAAAGATAATATTCCAGATGTAATAGTTTCTATTAAAAAAAAGCTTTTCTCAACAGAAAAATGGGTTATTTGTGCTCCTGAATATAATGGATCCATCCCTCCCATTCTATCTAACTTCATAGCATGGCTTTCTATTTCGGGAGATGACTTTAGAAATTTATTTAATGGTCAACCAATTGCGATTGCAACATTTTCTGGTGGTATAGGATTAGAACTGCTTACCTCATTACGTATTCAATTAGTTCATTTAGGGAGTCAAGTATTAGGCAGACAACTTTTATCCTCATATAGCAAACCAGTAGATACTAAAAGTATTGAGGACATCATCAAAAGACTGTTACAAATGAAAAAAATAAACATATAAACTTCTATAAGTTAGGAATTAGTATCATTCTTTTTCATTCCAAACTTTTAAAATTTTTCTAGCCATAGGAAGTGCATGAACAGACCCCCCACCAGGAGTATTTTGTGCGAATGCAACTATCAACAATTCACTCTTTTGAGAAGGAGTAAAGCAAACAAACCAAGCATGATCAGAGCCGCCTTCACCATCTTCAGCTGTTCCAGTTTTGCCTGAAACTGGAGGTAAATTTGAAACTCCATAATTAATTGATACTCCTGTACCAGACTCTACTACTTTCCTCAGACCACTTCTTATCAGCTGAATATTATTCGAATCAATTTCAATTTTAATTTGTTTTTTATCTGAAAGATATTCTTCATCTTTTTCAACTAAATGAGGAGTAACTAGATAGCCTCCATTAGCAATTGCAGCATATGCTTTCGCTATTTGAATAGGAGTAACTTGAACGACAAATTGTCCAATCGACATACTCGCAATATCTTCTGGAAGCCAAGGAGTTCTTCCTGGTTCACCCCATCCTCGACCTTGTTTAGCCCATTCACTACTAGCGACTAATCCTATATTTTCTTGTTCTGAAATTTCAATCCCAGATAAAGCATTAAAACCAAGCTTTCTTGATACCTCATAAATTTCATCGACTCCTACTCCATATCCAATTTGATAAAAGAATGTATTACTAGAAACTCTTAAAGCATCTTCATAACCTATAACTCCAAAACCTAAATCATTGTGCTCTCTAAAACATTGATTTCCATAAGTTATACATGGTTTTGTATCTAGCATAGTATCAATCGGAAATTTCCCACTTTCCAAGCCAGCTAAGGCCGTTACAATTTTCCAAACACTTCCTGGATCATAAGCATTTAAAGCTCTATTAAAAAGAGGTTTTTCAGGGGAATTAAATATCTTATCGTATTCTGCTTGAGGCTTAAAATCTTTTGAGAAAAAATTTAAATCAAAAGTAGGCTTACTTGCCATTGCTCTTATCGCACCATCCCTTGGGTCCATTACTATTATCGCTCCAGCTTTTTTATCTTTAAGAACTTCCTCAGCAACTAATTGCAGGTTTATGTCAATTGTCAATTTAATATCATTTCCTTGTAATGAGGGTTTTGTTCCTAAAGATTTCTGAAAGTTACCTAAAGAATTTACTTCAATCATCTCTCCGCCCCATTCACCTCTTATTAAGTCTTCATAAACATATTCAATTCCAGTTCTCCCAATTAGATCATTTAATTTATAACCCTTATTAGATAAAAATTTATATTCTGACTTATTTATTGGCTGAGTATAGCCAATTACGTGAGCAGCAACAGATTTATAAGGGTAATTTCTAATTAATTTCGTCGCAATTTCAAAACTTGATACAATATTTTCGTTTTCTTTATATTTTATTAATTGATCAATATTTAAATCCTCAATTATATTTACTGAAAGTTTCTTATTTCGTAAACCATCTAAATATTTTTTTTGAATGAAATCTCTATCAATATTTAATAATTCAGAAAGAATTAATTTATGTTTTTGCCAATTGCTTACGTCTAAAGATTGAGGCTTTATTATTAAAGAGTATTGAATTCTACTATCTGCTAAGACATTACCACTTTTATCAAGTATTCTTCCACGTATTGGTGGTGATGCAATTAATCTAATCCTATTCTCATCTGACATTTTCTTAAAGGATTCATAATTTAATAGTTGTAAAAAAATTAACCTTAATAAAATCAAGAAGAAAGTAAAAGAAGAAAGAATAAGTAAGACTAAAGGTTGTCTCTTGAATGAAATAAGTTTTTTATTAGAATTACTTTTTATCAAAAAATTAAAAATTTATCTCAATATTTTTTTTTCCAATAAAGAAATATTGGTGCTTATCTCTTTTAGTCTTTTAATCAAATTTTCATAGTCACTCTCTTGGTGAGAGGAATCATTATTCTCATTATTATTTGAAGAGAAGTTTTGACTCATACAATATTAAATAATTTTTTATTCCAGTTAATACAATCATAAATGAATATTATTATTTTTTCAAAATAATATTAAGTTGAATACTAAAAAATATTAAATATTTTAATTTAACTGATCTAAGCTTTGTTCAAAATAAGGATTACAACTATTTTTCGATATTCCTAAAGACCAGCCAATAAATGATGAAATAAATATCGTAACTATTAATGGCAAAATAGCTTGTTGGGTATTTTCAAGACTAAACCATTCCCTCCAATTACTAAAAAACCTTTCTCTTTGGAATTTTCTTTTTTCATTTTCTAATAATCTTGCTTTTTTGGCAAAGGATTTTGTAACCCACTTTTCAAAAGGAATCTTTTTTGTAACTGCCATTTTTCTTTCAACTTCCAATAGCTGCCCTGAACTAAGGTAGGGATGAAATGTACTTATTAATTCAAGAGTTTTTAAAAACATCTCGACTGTGGCATCTTTTATAAGCTTTTGTTCATGACTTAAATCAACCCAATCTATTTCTGGATAAAAACGATTCCTATTAGGTTGAATTTGGTCCTCTGACATTTGACCTGGTTCTCTTAGCCATCTATTGGTATTGTCGTCAAACCTTCTCCAATACAAAAAAGGATTTATAAAAATTGTTTTTCCAGATATTTTTACTATATCTTGCTGAAGATGCTTAGTAAGCGTTCTTTCAGATTTTGTCGATTCTATCAAAAGTCTTTATTAATAATCTATTTAAAGATTATCTTTTATTAAATATTTTTCCATCAATATGAACAAATTTTATGAGTATTAAGTCATTGATAATTGCCAACGCTTTTTTAAATAATTGCAGTATTCGCAATTTATTGAAGGTTTTGGGAAATGATTCGAACGTAATAAATTTACAGTGTCAATTATCTTAGACTCAACCCATGATGTAGAACAATCTAACCTAATTAAATGTACGTCAAAATTCAGTTGATTATTAAAAAACTCTTCATTTTTTTTTCCATTAAAATACAGAAGATAAGCTTCATTAGCGACTTGAAAACCATTTTTTTTAAATAGCCACTGATACATTTCCAATTGCCTCTTATAAGCTTTTGCATATTCGTATTTATTAAAAGTCTCGGACCAATCAAAGTTATTTCTAGATGTCGCTTTTACATCAACAAGAATAAGGTCACCATTTTTTTTCTGCCAAATATCGTCTATTGCTCCTCCAAAATCATAATTATTTTCGATACATTTAAATCTAATGCCTTGAAAATTACTTCTCCAAATTTCTAAATTTTTATGTTTAAAAGGAATAGCATCAATGCCATATTTATCAAATAAAGGATGCGGTTTCTGTATTTCTCTATAATAGTCAAATTCATTTTTACATAAATTATCTACAGCTATATTTAGAGTAAAAGGTAATGATGGTGGTTTTATTTTAAATTTTTTATCAAGTACACAACATCTTGGACAATTAAGATATTTCTCAACAGTAGTACGACTTAATTTAATAATCTCACTCATTACATTTAAATCTAATATAAAAATTTCTTATGAATTTAATTCAAAAATTTTAAAAGATTTGATAAATTACTATCAACTAATATTTTCATTGCTCTAATCTCGTATTAAAAAGGAGAAAATTTTGTGCAAAAACATAAGATAAAAATGCTGTAAGCTTAAATTTTAGAAATAAAAATACCTCTAAGATATATTGTAGGTACTCGAAGATTAATTACAAGAATTTTTATAGTCACGCTCAAAAAAATGATTCATTTTTTGAATAGTTTATAAGTAAAACTAAAATATTACTTATTTTAAATTTACTTTAAGATTCTGAATATTAATACAATAAATACGTAATTCTATTTAAAAAAATCGATTTAAAAAAAATTTTTAATTCTAAATATCTATATTCGGTAGATTATATCTAACGCAATCTTTATTCATCTGACATTAAATATTTAATTAATAAATCAATAGAAAAACTCTTCTAATCAAAAGAAAATATAGTATATTTATAAATAATTACTTAGAAGGTTTATAGAAGTAATTACTCAAAATGCAAAATAAATGGAATTAAAGTATTAAGGTAGAAATGTATCTCACAGATTCAACAAACATTATAATAATTAATAAATTTCAATATGTAACTTGATAATGAAAGGTTTTGGAGAGGAGTATAAATCTAAAAAAACAGGCAAGAAGAAAAGTAAAGCCTCTCAAGAGCAAATAATAAATAAAGCATTTTATTTTCACTCAAAAGGTAATATTTCAGAAGCAGCAAAATACTATAAATCTTTTATAGATCAAGGTTTTAAAAATCACTTAGTTTTTTCTAATTATGGAGTTATATTGTCTGATCTTGGCAAACTAAAAGAAGCAGAATTACTATACCGAAAAGCAATTGAACTTAATCCTAAACATGCGGAAGTACATTACAATCTTGGACATCTAATGTCTACCCGTGGAAAATTAAAGGAAGCAGAATTACTATACCGAAAAGCAATTGAACTAAATCCTAATTACGTAAAAGCATATTTTAACCTTGGACATGCTTTATCTAATCTTGGAAAATTAAAGGAAGCAGAATTATCATACAGCAAAGTAATTAAACTCAATCCTAATTATACAGAAGCATACTATTTACTATCCTCACTTAAATACTCTAGTGAAAATAAGAACTGGAAAAATCAGCTATTTAATGAAAGTATTTTAAATCTCAAGACAAAAGAAGATCAAATTAATATTTACTTTGCTAGAGCAAATATTCTTCACAAAGAAAAAAATTACGAAGATAGCTCTAAATTCCTTCAGTTAGCAAATCAATTAAAACTTACCCTTCATCCATCCAACTGTGATGCTCTTATTAATAAATCTAAAGCATTACTTATTGAATCTAATAAACAAGCAATCAATCAAAAAGAATATATAAAATCTCATGAAAGTATTTTTATTGTGGGAATGCCAAGAAGTGGTTCTACATTATTGGAATCAATTCTAAGTATGAACCCTGATATCGATGATTTAGGTGAAAGTGAGATCTTAGAAAAATCATTTTTGGATTATAAAAAAAGCAACCAAAAGTTAAATCTGGCTGAAAGATATTGGGAGAAAATCAGAGATCTTAAGAAACAATCAAATAAAACAACTAATAAAAATTTATATAATTTTTTATACGCAGGTATTATTGCAAAAAAAATACCGAACTCAAAAATTATTCATTGTTATCGAAATCCCTTAGATAATATTCTCTCAATTTATCGTGCTCATTTTACACAGGGAAATGAATATTCCTCTTCTTTGATGGATTGTGCAATTATTTATTTAAAACAAGAAGAAATAATGAGCAATTATAAAAGTAGATTTAGATCAAAAATATATGACTTAAATTATGACTCCTTAGTTTGTAATCCTAACCAAGAAATTAAATCTTTAATCTCTTGGTTAGGTTGGGAGTGGAGCGATGCATATCTGTCTCCACATTTAAATCCACGCGAAATATTTACAGCAAGCAAAGTTCAAGTGAGATCCCCCATCAATTCAAAATCAATCGGTGGGTGGAAAAACTATAAAGATATAATGAAACCTTGTATAGAAATACTCACCCAATCTGAAAAATATCGAAACTTACCTTTTTAAATAATTAATAAAAAACTGCGATTTTTTATATCTTAAAATTTTTATTAAATTCTTTAACAAACTGCTTAAAAGTTATCTTTAGAGATTATTTTTGACCTCTATTATGAAACTTTTTGTTAGCAAAAGTTTATTTAATAAAGACTAAAAATTAAAACCTCAGTCACAGTAAATTAGACAATTTTGATTTGTTGGATGTTCCCTACATTCTTTATCCCAAAAGTTTTGAAACTCAGGGGTACATTTCTCAAGTTCTTTTGGAGTCTCGTTAAGATTTAACCCTGCATAATTAAACGCAGTTAAGTATCTTGGAAGAATGTTAAATTGATTGAATAGTTTCATAAGACCTCCTAGATCTATATCTATATTGTCCACCTATTAACTTGAAATTCATAGAGTATTATTACCCGAGTAGAAGTGCTTTGTGGTTTGTACGACTATCTTTTTCTATTGAGTAGGAGTAGGAATAATTCAGGAGTCAAAAGCACTTCATCGACTTTGTGGACAGCGAGGTGCATAAGACTCGAAGAGGGCAAACAAATGCCCTCTTATTTAATTTTTAATAAGTTAAGTTTTTGCTTTGGTTTATCATCAGGAATTTTCATAAAAACTTAACTATCACTTTAATATGAATCAATGAGGGGAAAAATTATCTTTGATATTTAATGTTGCGACTTCTTCCACTACCGATTTTTATAGGAATTTATCTATTCTCTTACTGGAGATGTAGAAAAAATATTACTGCTAGTGATAAGCAACTAAAACCATGCATTGATTGGGCATATATAAAAAATTTACCTCTCCCACCAAAACCTTCATTTGTCGAGTTTTATTTTGTTTATGTTTCTTCTTTTTTTAAATTCCCCTTTGGGATAATTATTCAAAAATTACCTTTTTCAAAGAAAGTAAAATACTACGAAAAAGAAATGAAATTAATATTTGATAAATGGAATTTAGAAAAAATTAAAAAAATAAACAATTAATTTTTTAAGATGTAGAGGATTTTCAAACTCTATGAGTTCTCTATAGAGATAGATTTTTACTTATATGTAAAACCTATGTTTAACCAATTTTTCTAGACTAAGATTTGTTGATAACCTACTTTTCATTCCAACTCAATAAAACCTACTAAAAGATTAATAAAAAACATAGTCATATCAGTTGATTTAAGGGAAGAAAAAGACAGATTTCTTCACGTGTAACCCAGTCATAGCGGGCAATCTAAAGGATATTGGCAGTTTGATAAATTTTTGTAGAGATATCATTATTAATTGACAGAATATTTAAGTATTCAACAAACGAATATAATTAAAAAAATCTATGAGATTATCAAATTAATATTTCTAGTATTCCTTTTTTGAAGACTTCTACTGGAGCAATAGCACAACCTTTAGTGGTCATTTCTTGTAACATCCAATTTGCTGCTTCTTTATGTAAAGATGGTTGAGGTTGTTCAGATTTTACAGTACAACAATACCAAGCATTTAATTCCCAAAGACTATCCCTACTCCACATTATAGAGAAGAGAGAATATGAATAATGTGGATGTGGTTCCTGAAATGAGCAAACATAAAAATATATTTTTTTTGTGGAATATTCTTTGTACAAAAACGTTGCAACTTGAATAGTATCTGGTGGTAAGGAACTCTCTAGATTATTAAAGTCAGTTGATTCAGCAAAATCTTCTTTTGGATATTTTCTCTCACCAAGAATACCGAACGCCGTAGCAAAAGCGGTTACCTCGTTATGCCAATATTCTTCTATTCGATAAGTTTCCTTTTCCATTAATCAAAAAAGAATGTTTCATGCCTCTAAGTTTAATTCTGATTTCAAATAAAACTGAGGCAAAAATAAAGTTTGATTAGGTAAAAAATATTTAAATTAATATCTCCAATACCCCATTTTTGAAGTAATCAACAGCATGCGCTTCGCTCCCTGCCGCAGTTATTTCTTTCATCATCCAATCTCCTGCATCATTATGTGATAATGCATTCCTACAAGCAAATGCTGGTGATCTCTGCCAACAACTAAAATCTTCATCCCAAAAAATCCAGAAGAGTAAATGACTGGTTTCTGTAATTTCGGTACCTTCATATGTCATTTCATCCATATTCTTAAATTCCTTGATCCTTTTATATGGTTGCCATGTAAATTCACAAACATAATAATGATCTTTTTTAATCATTTCATTTGATTTGTATTTCTTATTTCTTGCAAAAGTTGCCACTTTAATAGTATCTACAGGGTTAGAACTTTCTAATTCAAAATGTTCTTTTGAGTATGAAACATCATGATCCTTGTCAGTATCGCTTTCATATTTCCTTTCCGAAATTTTAAACACATCGCAATAAGGAGGTACAGTGTCGTGATATCGAATTATCCGTTTATTTTCTTCTCCCATTAGTCAAAAATTAAACCATATAAAATTTAGACAAATTCCAAAAAACTATCAAGTTAGTTTTCATCTCTACCAAAAATTATTTCATTTGCTGTGATTCTAATACCTCTATCCCAAGCAGTTTCTAAAACTTTTCTTTGTATTGAAGAAGGAATAGTACCATCCCCTTTTCGCCATTTATTAACCGAACCAGGATCACGATCAATCGCCCTTGCTAAGGAACGTACTCCACCAAATTCAGAGAGTAGAACTTCATAAGGTGTTTGTTTAATTCTCGCCATAATAAATTTTAGGGACACCTTCCCAAAAAAGTTGAACAATCAATAGTACTTAAACAGCGACTTTGAGAAAAGGTTCAAATAAATTATTAAACACAAATTTCTCTTTATCGTTCATATAATCAATCATATTTTTAGCAACATAATAAACAGCATCAACAGCAACACTATTGCCTAAAAGTCTCATTGACTTTGATCTGCTCTCAGATAGATAAAAATCATCTGGGAAACCCTGCATACGCTTACCATGAAGAGGTTTAATTTTAGTATCCACTCCATTAACCCAATATCTATCCCAGTTTCTTCTATCGTGGATACCTGAATCACTACCACCTAGTCTCAGGGTATAACCAATTTTTTTTGGGCATTCTGCTTCAAAGACATCACTCATACTATTCTGAAGAGGAATTGGTTTAGGGAAATTAAACATTTTTTGTTCATTTGACTCTCCTAAAAACCCAACCATAAATATCCTTGGTCTATGTTGAGGCAAATTAAAATCAGATGCCCTAATTACTTTGTAATAAAATGAATAATCTAATTTCTCAATTGTTTGTTTAATAATATCTAAGGTCCTTCCATCATCATGTTTAATAAGATGCTGAACATTTTCAAGAAAAAATGCCTTAGGTCTTTTGATTTCTAAAATCTTTGCAATTTCAAAAAATAAATTTCCTCTACCCTCCAAATCTTCAGAAAAACCTTTTTTATATCCAATCTGACTAAATGGTTGGCAGGGAAAACCAGCACATAAAATATCAAAATCTGGTATTGCAAATTTATCTTGTTGATAAATATCGGCATTAAAACTTTTCTCGAAGAAGTCTTTTGATACATAAGATTTAAAATTTTGCTTATAAGACTTTCGTGCATCTGCATTAATTTCAGATGCAAAAACACATTCCAATCCCAATTTATGAAATGCCAAATGAAAACCGCCAATACCTGCAAATAAATCAATAATTTTTTTTGGTTTTTTATTCATCAAAAGAAGATCAATTATTAAATATTAATTTTTTGGTTACTAAATCCTTGGGTTTCTCAAGAATATTTTGCAAATCAGAATATTCCATAGCAGACTTTCTACCATTAAGCGTTTCATTAATAATTATTGCCATTTCCTTAACGTAAAAATCAGAGTATAAAAACCAACCCTTATTTAAAGACACTTCTTTTAAAATCTGATCTTCTATAGATTTTAGTGCATTTTTCTTATCATGATATAAATCTCTATTTTTTATTAAATTTTCCTCTACTTTTCTTCGTCGGGAATTAGAGATTTTTTGAGTTAACTCTTTTTCCCAGTTAATTATTTGTTCTTTCTTTTTTTTTAAACTTTTTTGTTTATCTATAAAGTTTTGAGCGCTAAATGTATTTATTGGACACAAAACATTTATACCAGAAGCAACTGGACCCCTATTTCCTACTAATCTATCAATAGTATTTGGCAATCCTTTATCGCTTGCCTGGTAAGACCAAACATTTAAAATATTTCCATCACAATTAATCTCTATATCAATATGTCTTTTCAAATCTTGATCAGGATCCATATTAACTTCAATTTTTTCAAAAAAGTTTTCTAATTCTTTTTTTAATTTATAGGCAAGATCAGGTTCTCTTAAAAAAGCACCAAAAGATCTCATCGCTCTTGCAAGAAAACCATTTAATTTTGAAAGATCTTTATTCTTGTTTATGTACCTATTTGCGAATGAGGCGAGATACATTGCTGGACTTAAATTATTATTCTTTACACATTCATGAAAAATTTCAGTCATTTTCTCCCCACCACTTCCTTCAGCATTACTTTGCACGAGGAGTTTTTCTGTGGAAAAACCATCCATAAACTTATCTTCTAAACCTAATTCAAATAAACTTTTTTTAATCAAATTTATATTTTTCAAATCAATTGAATGATCCATTGGAACTTCACCAAACCTTATTCTTGACCATAGTTCTATATTCTCTTCAATATTAAGCATGATATTTTTTCTAAAAAATAGCATCCTTTATAAATTAAATACAGTAACTAATATAAATTTCTAAATATTAAATACTGTATAAACTTTGCTGTTTTTCTTTATAAGTCAGGTCCTTTAAGTTCATTCACAAAAAATCTCCCTCAACTTCAAAAGGTATATACATTTCAGGATTCTTTATTCCTTGTTCCTTTGCAGTCTTAAGCATAATTTTATAATCACGAATTAATGATTCATATGCTTGCTTTTCTTCCTCTGTGGCATCATTAGGTAATTTTTCACCACTTGTTGCAAGTGCTAATAATTTCTGCCATTTTTTATTACTTATCATTAAATTTATTGGTTACTCAATAGAAAAATAACATCATAGAAAGAATAAAGTATAGAGCGATTTATTTTTATACGATTTCTCTATAGAGATGAGATTTTACCCTCACGTGTAACCCACGTGTAACCTACTTTTCGAGACTATAACTGAGTTCCTTTACCACCCATCACTCCCACTCAATGGTTCCAGGAGGTTTACTTGTAATATCATAAACAACTCTGTTAACTGAACTCACTTCATTTACGATCCTATTAGAAATTCTTTCTAAAATTTTAAAGGGAATTTTTGACCAATCTGCTGTCATACCATCTTCACTAGATACGCAACGTAAAACTATAGGCCATGAATAAGTCCTTTTATCTCCCATTACCCCTACAGTTTTTACAGGTAACAATACTGCAAAAGCCTGCCAAATATCGTTGTATAATCCAGCTTTTTTAATTTCGTCTCTCACGATCAAGTCTGCATCTCTTAAACAATCAAGTTTGTCATTACTCACTTCTCCTAAAATTCTTATTGCTAAACCAGGACCTGGAAATGGATGCCTTTTTATAATTTCATCTGGCAAACCTAGAGCAGCTCCTAATTTCCGTACTTCATCCTTAAAAAGTTTTCTTAATGGCTCAACTAATTTAAATTGCAAATCTTTTGGTAATCCACCTACGTTATGATGGCTTTTTATTTTTACAGCTATTCTCTCGCCTGTTTTAGGATCAATATTTGTACCAGCACTTTCAATAACATCAGGATAGAGAGTACCTTGAGCTAAGTAATGAAAAGGTCCCAACCTATTACTTTCTTCTTCAAACACTCTAATAAATTCTTCCCCGATAATTTTCCTTTTTTGTTCTGGATCAGTAATTCCTTTTAATTTTTCAATAAACCTATTCCTAGCATTAATGTATTCAACTTTTATATGAAATTTCTTATCAAAAAAATTCATTAAAAATTCAGGTTCACCTTTTCTCATAAAACCTTGGTCTATAAACATACATGTCAGCTTATTTCCAATAGCTTTATTTAGTAAAAAAGCAAGCGTTGAAGAATCAACTCCTCCAGATAAAGCAAGCAAAACTTTCTTATTGCCAACTTGTTCTCTAATTCTAGGAATCGTCTCCTCTAAAAAGGTTTCAGTTGTCCAATCAGCAGCACAAGATGAAATTTTATAAACAAAGTTTTTAATTACTGTCATCCCAAACTCTGAATGAATTACTTCCGGATGAAATTGAACACCAAATAACTTCTTTCTATCGTTTGAAATTGCTGCATGAAGTGTATTCTCGGTATGAGCAATTTTATTAAATCCATCAGGTAAACAATTTATTGAATCACCATGACTCATCCACATTATAGATTTATCTTCTACATCACAAAGTAGGTCACATTCTAAATCTATCTTAATTGGTGCTCTTCCATACTCCGCTTTTTTAATTGCTGAAGTAACAGATCCACCAAGCTCTTTAACCATTAATTGCATTCCGTAGCATATACCAAGAATAGGAATTCCTAAATCAAAAATCTTTTCATCACATTTAGGTGCGTTTTGGTCATAGACAGAATTTGGTCCTCCACTCAAAATTATCCCTTTAGGCTTAATATTTTGAATATCCTCAATTGAAATGAAGTTACTTACAACAAGAGAAAAAACATTAGTCTCTCTAATTCTTCTTGCAATCAATTCAGAATATTGAGATCCAAAATCTAAAATTAATATTGAAGGATCTCGTTCTTTTTTTAAAAAATTTTGACTCATGTATAAAAGTTAGCTCAATTTATTTACAAAAGCATAATGAATCACAAATTGATCTCATTGGAAAAAAGAAATATATTTATTACCGTAAATTCCAGCCCACCTTATTTTCCTTTTTCTATCAAAAATGATTGATGCGATTTCTATGTCAGTTTTTAAATACCTATTTACATAAGCAAGAGAACGCTTTTCAATCGTATTTGCTAAATTCTTGAATAATTGATCAGCTAAAGATTGATTCAATCTTTCAAGAAGTAGTAACGCATCCTCAAGATTATTTAACTGAGATAATTCAAATATTATTTCAGGTGGTACCTTTTCTTGAACTGCTAAATAAACAAGAATCTGAATTCTTGCATCAGCTAAATGATTATGTGTATGAAAAATACCACCTGCTAATTTAATTAATTTTCCGTGATAACCAAAAAGAATTACTGTTTTAACTTTTTTTATTGCAGCATCAACTAATAATGGTCCTATCCAATTTCCAATTTTGATAATTGGCAAATTAACATTATGATTTTTGGCCAAATTTAACCCATTTTCACCAATCACAAAGACAACTTCCCCTTTAAAATCATTTTGAATTAATTTTGCTAAATTTGCTTTAGCCTCTTCTAATTGATCAGGAGAAGCACTCGAATAAGTCTCTGCAGAAGTACCAATTATAGATAAGCCATCAACAATACCAAATGACTTATTACTAGTTCTTTCAGCTAAAAACATACCATTTGGGAAAATAATTTCTAATTTCAAATTAAAACCCTCAGGAATAATATCTAATAAATTTTCATATAAAACTTCTTTTGCAAAATTAGAAATGCATATTTCTGATGTATCTTCTTTTATACCTACACCTGATCCCGCAATAATATTTATTGGAATTGTTTGAGTAGGATTATTACAAGAAATTTTTTCTACAGACGCTATTGTCCATATTTCTAAGTTATTTGTAATGTCAAGATCTAAGCCTGACTTTGCAAAGGTAATTCCTAATGCATTTGATTCATCTTTAAGCAAACCAACAGAATGAATCTCTATTTTTATTTCTTTTTTTTCATTAGGAATTTTTATTAGTTCATAATTCTCAAATGGTAAACCTACTAGTTTTTTTAATGCTGACCTAGCAGCTCCAGCAACCCACAATGGCAAAGAAAATCCTTTTTTCAAATCAAGTAATTGAAAAATATATAATGAGAACTAATCTAAGAATGACCTATTTAACAAAAAGTGGCCATACAACAAAAATTATCATTGATGATTCCTGGACCCACACCAGTTCCAGAAAAAGTTTTACAAGCATTAAGTAAGCATCCAATAGGCCATCGCAGTAAAGAATTCCAAGATCTAGTAGAGAGTACTTCTAAAAATTTACAGTGGCTTCATCAAACTCAAAATGATGTTCTAACAATCACAGGTAGTGGGACTGCCGCAATGGAGGCTGGAATAATAAACACTTTAAGTAGAGGAGATAAAGTAATTTGTGGAGAAAATGGAAAATTTGGCGAAAGATGGGTAAAAGTTGCTAAAGAATTTGGTCTAGAAGTAATAAAAATAGATTCTGAATGGGGTACTCCCCTTGATCCAGAAGAATTCAAAAAGGTATTAGAAAAAGATAAACAAAAAGAAATAAAGGCGGTTATTTTGACTCATTCTGAAACCTCAACAGGTGTAATTAATGATCTAAAAACTATAAGTTCATATATTCGGAAACACAACACAGCTTTATCAATTGTTGACTGCGTTACAAGTCTTGGAGCTTGCAATGTTCCAGTAGACGAATGGGAATTAGATATCGTTGCTTCGGGATCGCAAAAGGGATATATGATACCTCCAGGGCTTAGTTTTATATCAATGAGCCAAAAAGCATGGAAAGCAACAGAAAAATCTAATTTACCAAAATTTTATTTAAATTTAAAATCATACAGAAAAAGTCTTTTAACTAACAGTAATCCATATACTCCAGCAGTTAATTTGGTTTTTGCTTTAGATGAAGCTTTAAAAATGATGAGAGAAGAAGGTTTGGATAACATTTTCCTCAGACACAATAGACACAAATTAGCAATGAGCAATGCAGCAAAGACATTAAATCTCAAATTATTTGCCGATGAAAAATGTTTAAGCCCTTCAATTACTGCGATAGAAACTGGAGAAATAGATGCTGAAGAATTTAGAAAGACTATAAAAAATAAATTTGATATCCTACTTGCTGGTGGTCAAGATCACTTGAAAGGAAAAATATTTAGAGTTGGTCACTTAGGTTATATAAATGACAGAGATATCATCACAATTGTCGCAGCCATCGGTAATGTACTTCTTGATTTAAGCAAAATAACAGCTCAACAGGCTGGTGAAGCATTGGTTGTGGTCTCTAAATATCTTGAGAGAAATTAGGTTAAGTACCTGGCTCTTCAACATTTCCACCTAATTCAACAATCTTTTTTCTAAGAGTAATTGATTTTTTTTCGTCACCTTTGGTTTGAGCTATTGCAAGGGCAAACTCTAATTTTTCGAGCTGATGACCACCCTCAAAAAAAGATAATTTTTTCTTTATGCGGCTTTTATTATCTTTGTATGAAATTTGTGAAGACATAAAAATTCATGCTTTAGTAATATTATGCCAAGAAAAGGGGACATTACGGGAGAAAATCAAAAATATTATTTGACTACAAACTTAAGCAAATAAATTTTCTTCTAATATTATGGTCAAACATCTTTCAAATTTATGCCAAACATAAATCTATTCTATTATCTAATTGCAGGTTTTATTTTTGGAGTTTTAGCTCTAAAAACAGGTATCCCTGCAGCTCCTCTTGCAGGTGCTTTAATAGGCGCAAGCATACTTAGCATCAGTGGCAAAGTCGATATTGCAGAGTGGCCAATAGGCACAAGAACAATTTTAGAAATTGGTATTGGAACAGTTATCGGCACATCATTAACCAAAGACTCATTAATGGATCTTCAAACATTGTGGAGGCCTGCTATTTTAATAACTTTTACTTTAGTTATTACAGGATTAGCAATTGGATTATGGACAAGCAGATTACTTAATATCGATGTGATAACAACAATTCTTGGCGCAGCACCAGGAGGCATCAGCGGCATGAGTCTTGTAGGATCAGAGTATGGGGTTGGGGCTGCAGTCGCAACTCTACACGCAGTAAGATTAATTACTGTGCTTCTAATTCTACCTTTAATTGTAAAATGCTTAAACTTATTTGGAATAATAAAATCTTAAAAATCTATAGACATATTTCCAATAAAAGATATTTTTAAATAGAAAGCTTATATGCAATGAAGGGATTTAGAAAAAATTTAATTTTTGTAACCTTGGGGATTATATCCCCTATTTCATTTCATTCTTTAAAAGTAAATGCAGGATCTTTTGGAGCGGAAATTTTTTGTACTATGAGAGATGGAGGAAATGATCATGAAAGTAGTTGGGATGCAGCATATACATATATAAAAAAGCAAAAAGGTGGAATTTTCAAAGTTTCACCTAAACAAGCAGCAGCACAAATTACTGAATCAGTTATTAGAGATAGAGAAACTTTCAGCTATTGTGTTGAGTACCTTGATAAACTTCATCCAAATAGAAAACTAATAAGAGATTTAGAAAAAGAAGAGGAAAGACAAGAAAAAGAAGCAAAAGACAGAGAAAGCAAAAGAAAAAGATTAGAAAAAGAATTAGAAGAAACTAATGAAGAATTTTCTGATGAAACACTTGAAAGATATAGTTATTAATAAAGATTTTAAAAGTTAGTTATATTTTTATAATTTTATAAATACTATTTTGTATCTAAACAGACTAAATCATATTTTTGCTTGCAAATTTATACCTAAAAGGATAGATAAATGTTGACTTTTAATTTATTCAAGCCATTATTTATTTAAATAAATATTCTGAATGCATATTAATGATGCGGTTTTTTTAGAGGATTTATGTCCTAAGTTCAGATTTAGACAATGGCGAAAATCTATACATAGGTTTACAGGAAAAAGTTGTATATATTGCGGAAAAACATCTGAATCGATTGACCATGTAATACCAAGAAGTCAAGGAGGCTTAAGCACTACAGAAAACTGTGTCCCTGCATGTCTTTCCTGTAATGGGGACAAATCAGATGAAAATGCTTTGTATTGGTACAGAAGGCAAAAATTTTATGATCCACGAAGAGCAATGGCTATAAGAGCTTGGTTAGAAGGAGATTTAAGACTAGCTATAAGATTACTCCAATGGGCCAATCCTAATTTTCAAGTTAATAAAGATAACGAAAAAGATAGATCAGAATATAGAGCAGCTTGACTACCAAACATTACACATTTTTCCAGAGTTATAACTCTCACATATATTTTCCAATTCTCTTGGCGATTCTGGGAATATTAAAATTGTGGAAAATGAAATGAGAAGTACAAATAATTTTTGATAGAATTTAAAGTTAATTAAGCTTATTTCTTTTTCTGTCAGACGACTATAACTTTTGCTAATGCAATAAGTTTTTAATTTTAAATCAGGCCTAAGAGTTGTCTTCATCTTTAATTAATACATATGTACTACTTTAACGTCGCATGAAGAATTCCGCAAGTTCACTAAATGGTAAAAATAAATTTTTAGTTTTAGGATGTGGTTTCAGCGGTAGTTTCTTTGCAAAAAAAATAAGGCAATTGGGTTATACCGCTTTGACAAGTTCAAGATCTGAAAAAAAAGATCCAAATAGTTTCGTATTCAACAGCGAAGAAGACTTGCTTCCTAATAAAGAAATTTTTGATGGAGTCACACATATTCTTAGTTGCATACCTCCCGACAAAAATGGAAACGATCCAGTATTAAAAAGTCTTAAAGATAAGCTAAAAAGTTTATCCCTTGAATGGGTTGGATATTTATCTACAACAGGAGTTTATGGGCACAGCAAGGGTGATTGGGTCTCTGAAATTGATGAACCAAAACCTTTTCAACAAAGAAGTCATAAGAGATTGAATTGTGAAAAAGAATGGATTAGATCTGGTTTACCTGTACAGATTTTTAGGTTGCCTGGTATTTATGGACCTGGACGATCGACTTTTGAAGCAATAAAAAATAAAAAAATTCGTGTTATATCAAAAAAAAATCAGGTTTTTTCAAGAATTCATGTCGCTGACATAACAAATGCAATTATTTATCTCTTACAAAATAAAAATTCCTTAAAATTTTACCAGATTATTAATATTGCAGATGATCTACCCTGTTCTCAGATAGAAGTTATTCAATATTGCTATGATTTCCTTGGTTTAACAATGCCAAAGCCAATATTATTTGAAGATGCAAAAGAGGAATTATCCCCTATAGCTAAATCTTTTTGGATGGAAAATAGAAGAGTTTCGAATAAACTATTATGCGAAACACTCGGGTATAAACTAATTTATAAAAATTATAAAATAGGCTTAAAAAATTGCTATCTGAATAGTTAAAAAAATAAATTTAAAAACTTTTTATGAATTGTCAAAATACAAATAAAGCATTGAACGTAGTATTAAGCGTAGGAGATGAGTCAGGTATTGGACCTGAAATAATATTAAAAGCTCTTTGTTCTGATGAGATACCTCAAAATGTTGACTTTATATTGGTTGGATCAAAAAAAAATCTACAAAATACATATAGCCACCTTAGATCATTAGGATTAGAAAACATTGCAAATCCTAAAAATTTAAAGATACATGATCTCGAAATTTCTTCATCAGATAATAACCCTCAATCAAGTTACGGTAATTCAAGTTATCAATATTTAACAAAAGCAATAGAAATTGTAAAAACATATCCCAATTCGGCACTTGTAACAGGACCAATTTGCAAGAAATCATGGTCTCTAGCAGGTCATTACTTCTCTGGTCAAACTGAAGTACTAGCAAAATCATGTGGAGTAAAAAACTTTGGAATGTTATTCACAGCAAAATCACCAATTACAGGTTGGAGATTTAATACCTTACTAGCTACAACCCATATAGCCCTTTGTGAAGTTCCCAAGAAATTAACTACAGAATTAATCCACTCTAAATTGGATCTATTCAAAAATTTTTGTAATAGCTATACTGACAAACCTACTTTAAAAGTAGCAGGATTAAACCCTCATGCTGGCGAAGAAGGCATTTTAGGTCATGAAGAAAAAGATTGGCTCAATGATGCCTTAATTACATGGAATGAGAAAAATAGAGGTATTAAATTATTAGGCCCTTTATCACCAGATAGTTGCTGGAATTCTTCAGTAAAAGCTTGGAGTGAAAAAAATGCTGAAAAGCACGATGGCATTCTTGCTATGTATCATGATCAAGGTTTAATACCAATGAAAGTGATAGCTTTTAATTACTCAGTAAATACCACAATCGGTTTACCTTTTATAAGAACATCTCCAGATCATGGAACAGGATTTGATATTGCTGGCAAAGGGATTGCTCAATCTCAAAGTATGATTGAGGCTATAAAAGCTGCTATAGAAATTACTTAGAATTCAAGACTGCTTAACGCGCATTAAAACTTGACCAAATTCAACTGGTGTCCCATTTTCAACCAGAATCTCTACTATTTCAGCATTAAATTCAGATTCAATTTCATTCATTAACTTCATTGCTTCCAAAATACAAATAGTTTGACCAACCTTAATGTTATTTCCTACTTCGACGAATGGATCCTCACCAGGCGCCGCAGCCCGATAAAAAGTTCCAACCATAGGAGAAGTAATTTCAGTTAGGTCAGAGCGTCCTGGGGGTGCTACCTGCGGCGTTTCAGGCTCATTAACAACTGGGATAGTCTGATTGATAGTTTTTTGATTAGCAATTGTTTGTTTATCAAATGAAGTATTAGAAGCTAAATTATTGATAACTTGGTTCTGATCAAACAAATTCCTTTTTATTTCTAGTTTAAAATCTTCACCTTCTAGCAAGAACTCTTGAATATCACTTGAAGAGATTTTCTCTATTAAGCGATTTAAGTCTTCATGATCTAGTTTCATAGCCATTAATTTTCACGTCCAAGATAACTATCGTTACGAGTATCAACTTTAATCATTTCTCCAACAGAAATAAATAAAGGAACCATAACTTGAGCACCTGTTTCTAGAATAGCTGGTTTCGTGCCCCCACTAGCAGTATCACCTTTAACTCCAGGATCAGTCTCTGTAACTTTCAAAGTAATAGATATTGGAAGTTCTACTTCTAAAACTTTACCATTATGGAAAACCACATTAACCTCCATTCCCTCTTTCAAATATTTTGCGCCTTTACCGATTTGCTCAGAGGTGAGTCTTGTCTCTTCAAAACTTGTCATATCCATAAAAACATAATCACCAGACTCCACATATGTATGCTGCAGGTTAGACTTCTCAAGGATAGCCTGCTGTACTGATTCTCCGGCTCGAAAAGTTTTTTCAACCACGTTGCCGCTTTGAACTGATTTTAATTTTGTTCGCACAAAAGCAGAACCCTTACCAGGCTTGACATGTAGAAATTCTACAACGCGCCAAACTTGTCCATCCAATTCGATGGTAGTACCTGTGCGAAAATCGTTACTGGAAATCATTCCTGTATTACATCCCCAAGGATCATAAACCTGCAAGAGTGCTATGCAAAAATTCTTATCAAATCAGAACAAAGTTTTCTTAATTCTTTTAATTGTATTTTCACAGGTTTTTCTATTTAAACCGATACAAGTACTAGCTGATTTACCTACTGGAAATGCAGTAAAAGACCCTAATGCAATCCTCAGAAACGCACTCCCTATCAAGCAAGTTGAGTTACAGGAAATTCAACACAAATTGGAAGAAACTAGTGACCTTGTCAGAGGAGGAAGATGGCCTGCTCTTGCAAAAACTGTTACAAAATGTCAATCTTTACTAAAAAAATACCAAAGTAAAATTATTCAAGAATTACCAAAAGATAAACAGAAAATTACTGAAAATACATTTTTAGAGCTCAAGGAAAATTTTAATAGCCTTCAAGACTATTCTAAATCAAAAGATAAATACTCATTTATAGCCACCCGAAGAGATGCTTTAGATAAAATAGGTAAAGTAGAAGAATATTTTCTACCAAATGAATTTCCATACTCTATTCCCCACGAATTTGATAATTTACCAAGATTACTGGGCAGAGCAAAAGTCAATATAAAAACCTCCAAAGGAGATATGCAAGCTATTGTGGATGGATTTAACGCCCCACTTACAGCAGGAGCATTTATAGATTTATCTTCAAAAAACTTCTACAAAGATTTACCTATTAACAGAGCAGAAGAATTTTTTGTAATGCAAACAGGTGATCCAATTGGTGAAGCTATTGGTTACATAGATCCTGAAACAAATGAAGAACGTCACGTTCCCCTAGAAATAAGAATCCCAGATGAAAAAGATACCTTTTATAATCAAACTTTTGAAGATTTAGGTTTTTACACAGAGACGCCAACATTACCTTTTGCAACACTTGGAACTCTAGGATGGTCCCATTCGAATACCGCAGTTGATGATGGCTCATCACAATTTTTCTTCTTTTTATATGAAGCAGAATTAAATCCAGCAGGTCGCAATTTAATTGACGGCAGAAATGCTGCCTTTGGTTACGTTGTAGATGGATTTGATGTATTAGAAGAACTTACTAAAGATGACACAATAATTTCAATTGATGTTTTAGAAGGAATCGAAAACCTCCAATTAAATGCATAAAGAAATATTAGAAGATATAGGGGAAAAAGAATTAATAAATAGGCTAGAAAAATTTATGCCTAAAAATCAAGCTTCAGATGATTGCGCTTTAATCAAAACTAAAAATGAAAATTTACTTGTCAATACTGATTCTTTAGTAGAAAATGTTCATTTCAATGATATTACTATTTGTCCTCAAGACCTTGGATGGAAAGCAGTTGTTAGCAACATCTCTGACTTATTATCCAGTGGCAGCAAGGAAACTATAGGTATTACAATAAGCCTAGTTTTACCTGCTAAAACTGAGTGGATTTGGGTTAAAGAATTATATAAAGGAATAAATAAAGCATTAAAAGAATATGGCGGGAGGATTTTAGGGGGAGATTGCTCAAAGGGAAATGAAAAAGTCATTTCAATTACAGCCTTTGGAATTCAAGGTGAACTTGAATTACGAAGAAACGCATGTAAACCAGGAGATATTATCTTAACTACAGGTATACATGGTCTTAGCAAACTAGGATTTTTGATACAAAATAAAATTAATTTCGATAATGAATTTTCTCTTAATGAAAGATTAATCAGTAAGTCCATTGAACATTTTTGTCGCCCTAATATCTACCCAAATTTTCTAAATAATCTCCTGAAAACTCGCTCCAATAAAAAAATAAAGAGAATAGGATGTACTGATAGCAGTGATGGTCTTTTTCAAGCTTTACAAGATTTAGCAATAGCTAGCAACTGTAAAGCGATTATAAATTATGAAAAAATACCTAAAGATCAGGATTGGCCTAAAGGAGATAAATGGGACGAATATTATTTTTTTGGAGGCGAAGACTACGAATTAGTTTTCTCATTACCAAAAAAATGGTCAAAAAATTTATCTAAATTTGATAAAAATATTAACGAGATTGGTTTTTTTGATTATGGTGAACCATCAATAGAATTTAGAAATAATAATAAAAACATATTATTTAATAAAAAACCTTTCAAACACTTTTAAATTATTCCCAATTTTTAGCAACAATCTCTGCTAAATCTACAACTCTCTGACTATAACCCCACTCATTATCGTACCAAGCAAGGACCTTTACAAGGTTATCTCCAATACACATAGTGAGGTCGCTATCAACAATTGATGATTCATTGGTACCTGCATAATCGCTTGACACTAATGGTTCATCTCCGTACTTTATGATACCTTTCATTGAGCCTAATGATGATTCCTTAAGCGCTTTGTTGACTTCTTCGGCTGTAACAGATTTAGAAGATTCGAAAACAAAATCTACTGCAGAAACGTTAGGAGTGGGTACTCTCATTGCAATACCTGTTAATTTTCCTTTCATTTCTGGGTATACCAGTGCTACTGCTTTTGCAGCACCTGTAGAAGTAGGAACAATATTTGTAGCCGCTGCTCTAGCCCTTCTTAAATCTCTATGACTATTATCTAAAATTCTTTGATCCCCTGTATAACTATGAATTGTGGTCATCAAACCCTTGTTAATCCCAAACGTTTGGTCTAAAACTTTAACCACTGGAGCTAAACAGTTTGTTGTACAACTAGCATTACTCAAAATATCATAATCTTTGTGTTTATATTTATCAGCATTAACGCCGACTACAAAAGTACCAACTCCATCGCCTTTGCCAGGAGCAGTTAAGATAACTTTTTTTGCTCCTACCTCTAAGTGCTTACTTGCACCAACGTCTGTATTAAAGACTCCAGTAGATTCAATAACCAAATCTACACCCCAGTCTTTCCAAGGTAGATTCAATGGGTTTCTATCAGAGAAACACTTAATTGTCTTGTTATTAATTACAAAAGTATCATCAGTATATTGAATATCAACACCATCAAGTTGACCAAGAACTGAATCATACTTTAATAAATGAGCATTAGTCTTGGGATCTGAGGTAACGTTAATTCCAACTACTTCAATATTGGTGTAAGCCCCTCTACTAAGCCAACAACGCATAAAGTTTCGACCAATTCTGCCAAAGCCGTTAATTGCAACACGCAAAGTCATAACTAATAATTTCTAAATGATTAACCTAAGTTGCTGATCATACTGAATTTTGTGCAATAACGTAAGTTTTTTTTGATTTATTAAGCAAATAAGTCTAGTTTTGTATTAATTCAATAAAAAAAAACATTTTTTTTTAAGAAAAAATAGCAAAATTTTTCCGAGAAGTTATTTTGATTGAAGTAAACGATAAACATTGGATAAAGAATTACTGTTGAAAGTTCATTTTCATTTTATTGGGATCGGAGGTATTGGAATGTCAGCATTAGCAATGGGTTTAATTAAAAAAGGTTATTCAGTTTCGGGATCTGATTTAGTTAAAAACAATGAAACTAATAAATTAGAGCAATTAGGTGCAGTAATCTTTAGTTCTCAAGTTCAAGAAAATATTGAATTTGTAATTTCAAAATTTACCAACAAATTGATTAATATTGTTGTAAGCTCCGCGATAAAGCCAGAAAATGAAGAATTTTCATACTGCAGAGAAAAAAATTTATCAATAAAACATCGTTCAGAGATTCTCGCAATGCTAATGCGCACTTACAATGCATTGGCAGTAGCTGGGAGTCACGGGAAAACATCAACCAGTACATTTCTTTCTACAATTCTTGAGTTATGTACACATAATTCTTCTTCAATAACTGGAGGAATAATTCCTATCTACAACTCTAATTGTCATTTAGAAAATACAAAATATTTAGTAGCCGAAGTTGACGAATCTGATGGGACAATTAATAAATATGACTCTGATATTGGAATAATCAATAACATTGATTTTGATCATTGCGATCACTTTTCTAATCTAAGTGAAGTCATATCTTCTTTTAAAAGTTTCGCTTCAAACTCTAAAAAATTATTAATTAATTTTGATTGTGAAATCACGAGAAATAATTTTAACTCTGAAAGCAAGTGGTCAAATACTACACCAAACGAGGTTGCTTATGCCTTAATCCCAACTGAAATAAATAAAAGTCATACTATTGGAAAATATTATGAAAATGGAAATTTCATAAGTAGTTTAAATATTCCAATTCCAGGGTTACACAATCTATCTAACATCACCGCGGCAATAGCAGCTTCAAGAATGATAGGTGTAGATTTTATAGAAATTAAAAAAAATATAAAACATCTTAAACTACCAAAAAAAAGATTTGAATTCAGAGGCCAAATAGATGAAAGATGTTTATATGATGATTATGCACATCATCCAAATGAGATAAAAGAGACGATTAAATTAGGAAGATTATTTATTAAACAAAAACATAATAGTGAATGTCAAAAAAGTAGATTAATAGCTATATTTCAACCTCATAGATACTCTCGAGTAAAGCAATTTACTAAAGAATTCGCTGAAGAATTGTCAAAAGCAGATGTTATTTATGTAACCAGTATTTATGGAGCAGGAGAAGTAAACGAAGATAAAATTACTTCGAAAATTATCACTGATCTGATTTATAAAAAAAATAAAAATGTCAGTTACGTAAATAATTATCATGAAATTACAAAGAATTTTTACGAATTAACTCAAGAAGGGGATTTAATTTTGAATATGGGAGCTGGCGATTGTCATAATTTCTGGTCAATTTTAAATGCAAAACAAATAAAATGAATAAGTAATTTATGAATAAAAAGATTTTTTCTGAGAACTGTAATTTAAGTAGTTATACAACTATAAAAGTAGGAGGAGTTGCTGAATATTTTGCTGAGCCAAGAAGCATTGACGAATTTTCATATCTAATAAAATGGGCAAATTTAAATAAAAAAAGATACCAGATTATTGGTGCAGGTTCAAATCTTCTAATAAATAATATTTTCATAAAAGGTTTAGTTGTGTGTACAAAAAAAATGAAATCATTAACGATAGAGCCATATTCAGGAATTGTTGAAGCGGAAGCAGGTGTAATGCTTCCAACGTTATCTAATTCTCTTGCTAAAAATGGATTACAAGGAGGTGAATGGGCTGTCGGAGTTCCAGGAACATTAGGAGGAGCAATTTATATGAATGCTGGCACTAATAATTTGTCGCTAGCAAAAAATCTTATTTCTGTAAAAGTTATAAATAATAAAACTCATGAAAAACTTGAAATTGAAAAAAAAGATATCGATTTCGAGTATAGATTTAGCTCTTTTCAAAGAAATGATTTGAGTATTATTAGTGCAAGACTATATTTTGAGCCTAATGGAAATCACGAACAATTAATTAAAACTACCAAAAATAACCTCAAATTAAAAACAAAAACACAGCCATATCATCAACCAAGTTTTGGTAGTGTTTTTAAAAATCCTGAAAATAATTATGCAGCAAAATTAATTGATGATATGGGTTTAAAGGGATTTAAAATTGGCGGTGCAGAAATTTCTACAATGCATTCAAATTTTATAATTAACACTTCTTCAGCAAGTTCAAAAGATATTTATGAATTAATAACAGTAATTCAACAAAAAGTACTACAAAACAAAGGAATATTTTTGCAACCGGAAGTAAGAATGATTGGTTTTGACTATCCTAACTAAAGAAACTTTTTTACAAAATGGCGGGTTTTGGACTTCCTAACTTTGGACAACTTACAGAAGCTTTTAAAAAAGCTAAACAAATTCAGCAAGATGCTCAAAAATTACAAGATGAACTAGAAAATATGGAGATTGAAGGAAAAAGTGATGATGAAATGATTAAAGTCTGGATAAGCGGAAACCAACTTCCTTTAAAAGTTGAAGTGCAAGAAAATATTTTAAATGCGGATAAAGAAAAAATAGAGCAAAATATTTTACAAGCTATCCAAAAGGCTCATGAATTATCTACTACAACTATGAAAGAAAGGATGAATGATTTGACTGGTGGATTAAATCTTAATCTTCCTGGTTTTGATAATAGTGATTCTTAGAAAACTCAATCATTTCTTTATAAAAAGAGTATCTTTCGAATGATTTATTTAAATTACAGCCCTCATCGTTTAAATGTAAGCAGTTACGAAATTTACACTTAATTTCTTCATCGATTACCTGTTTATATATTTCTGAATAAAGATTTGGTAACAACCTAATATCAACCTCTAAAGGTTGCATATTAAAACCAGGGGTGTCCACAATATAACTTTGCTTTGATATGGAAAATAACTCAACATTTCGAGTAGTATTTTTGCCTCTCTTAATTTTATTAGAAACTGGAGCAGTTCTATTTTGAACACCTGGAATAATCATATTAAGCAAAGTAGTTTTGCCAACACCAGATGGGCCCATAAAAATTGAACATTGTTTTTGCTTTAACTCAGTTAAAAATTTTTTAAAATAAGAAGTTTTTCGTAAATTTAAAGTTATTGCTTGATAACCCCATTTACTAAATTTATCAAGTAAAAAAAATCTTCTTTCATCTGAAATTAAATCACATTTTGTTAACACTAATGATACTTCAACTCCCATTGATTCTGCAGATATCAAAAACCTGTTCACTTGAGATAAATTTAACTGTGGCTCTTCAACGGAAAAAATAACGTATATGTTAGAAATATTTGCAACTGAGGGTCTAGCTAATAAATTTTTTCTTTTTTTTAGATTTTTTATTACTGCGCGTTTACTTTTTAAATCAATATTATCAAGTATTACTTCATCTCCAACATAAATTATTTGATCTTTGAAATTTATAGACTTCCTCACCTTACATAAAAATCTCTTGCTATTTCCAATGTTTTCTTGATTTTTTAAGTCAACTAAAAAAAAATCATTAAATTTTTTTGTAACTAAACCTAAATATTTAATATTAGTTTTCATTTAATATTTTTATTTTTATAAATTTTTCATTTTCTTTGATTTGTATAAACAAATATCCCATTTCTTTTAAATTATTTAATACCATTTCTTCTGGTTCTCCTTTATCCAGTTCAACTATAAGTTGTTCATTTTTGGATAATTTCTCTAAAGCCAATTTAATTTTGACGACATTTAAAGGACATGGAACACATTTAAGATCCAAATGCTTTAAAGAAGTCATTAGGATTCTTGACCAAACAATTTACTAAATAGTCCACTACTGGAATTGATGTTTTTATCTGAATATTGAGAAGCTAAACCCTCTAAAAGCTTACGTTCTTCATCAGTTATACGAGTTGGCAATTTAACCTTTACAAGAACTTCATGATTTCCTCTAGCAACTGGATTACCTAGTCTAGGTACCCCTTTATTCTCAAGAGAAAGAGTTGTATCTGGTTGAGTACCGCTTGGAATTTTTAAATTAACATTTCCATCAACTGTGGTAATTTGAACAGTATCTCCCAAAATAGCTTGTAAATAACTGACAGCTATTTCTGAATAAATAGTCACACCTTCTCTTTTAAGTTTTGAATCAGTCTTAACCTTAATAAAAACATAAAGATCTCCGGGCGGACCCCCTTTCAACCCAACATTTCCCTCTCCGGAAACTCTTAATTTAGTCCCCGTATCAACCCCTGCAGGAATATTAATTCTTAATTTTTTTCTAACTTGCTTAACACCATTACCGCCACAACTTACACACGGATCTGCAATTATCTGACCAGCTCCATTACATGAAGGACATTCAGCCACTTGTGTGAAATTACCAAAAGGTGTCCTCGTAGCTCTTCTAACTTGTCCACTTCCTCCACATGTAGAGCAAGTTTTTGGACCGGTTCCTGGTTTGGCACCTGTTCCCCTGCAGACTTCACATTTCTCAAGGTGAGGAATTTTAATTTCTCTTTGTTGGCCAAATATTGCATCTTTAAAGTCAACACTAAGGTCATACCTTAAATCATCTCCTTGTTGAGGGCCTCT
The DNA here is from genome assembly GCF_017696075.1 of Prochlorococcus marinus XMU1411. Lineage (NCBI taxonomy): Bacteria > Bacillati > Cyanobacteriota > Cyanophyceae > Synechococcales > Prochlorococcaceae > Prochlorococcus > Prochlorococcus marinus. Next base: position 19,429 of record NZ_JAAORI010000001.1, on the reverse strand, counting down.
TCTTTGAGTTCTCCCTCCCTGTGGATTTTGTCCACCAAAGCCATTAAAAAAAGTTTCAAATAAATCTGCAAAGCCACCCATATCTCCCATATCAGGCATTCCAGCGGCACCTCCAAGGCCAGCCTCTCCAAACTGATCATATCTGGCTCTTGTATCAGGATCGGATAATGCTTCGTAGGCCTTGCCAATTTCTTTAAATTTATCTTCAGCACCAGGTTCTTTATTAATATCAGGATGATATTGCCTTGCTAATTTTCTATAAGCCCTTTTTAAGGTATCAGCATCAGCATCCCTTGAAACTCCAAGTATTTGGTAAAAATCAGCCATTAGATAATACTCAAGTAAAAAATTGGAATTTATACATCTTCAGAAGTATTTTCCTCTGAATTAATATCCCCTTCAACTTTATCCTTTTCTACTTCCTCTCGTGAATTTTGTTTACCAGGTCCCATAGAAACTTTAACCAAAGCATGTCTCAAGACCTTACCTTCTAGGTGATATCCTCGCTGCAATTCTTCTACAATAAAATCTTCATTAAATTCTTCACTAGGCTCTCTTAATACAGCTTCATGTAAATTAGGATCAAATTGCTGACCAACAACTCTCATCGGCGCCACACCTTGTTGTTTCAAAACCTCTACTAATTGTTTATATAATCCTTGATAACTTCTGTGAAGAGCCTGAGCTTCTTCACTTTCTGGTTTAAGTTGTTGTCTTGCTCTTTCAAAATTATCAACAATAGGAAGTATTGCAGTTAAAGTCTTAGAAACAAGTTGGATTTTTAAATCGTCCTGATCTCTAGACTGCCTTTTTCTAAAATTATCAAAATCTGCTGAAATTCTTACGTATTGATTTTTTAAAGTTTCATGCTCTTTTTCTAACTGTTCTAATCTTGCATCATTATTGGATATAGTATTTTTTAATTCTTCAGTATTTATTTCTTCTGTTTTTTGGGATGATGATTCATCATTTTCAATTATTGAATCTACTGGAGATTGGACATTTTCAGGACAATTACTCTGATCAGAAATATCACTTTCTTTATTATCAATATTGTCTGATTGACTTTCAATCATTTTTCTAAAAATTTAATAAGACTATTTTCCATTAAAATGATGCACAAAACAAGTTGCGGAAGGCCGCACAAATATTTAATCAGGAACAAATCTTAATGCTAGGCCATTATTACAGTATCTTTTTCCTGTAGGAGCCGGACCATCATTAAAGACATGGCCTTGATGACCACCGCATCTAGAACAATGATATTCGGTCCGTGGGACAATTAACTTAAAATCAACCTTTGTTTCAACTGACCCTTGAATTGACTCCCAAAAGCTTGGCCATCCTGTACCGCTATCATACTTTTTATCTGAAAGAAAAAGCGGCAAATCACATCCTGCGCAATGAAAAACTCCTTTCCTTTTTTCATTATTTAGTTGACTGCTGAAAGCTCTTTCAGTTCCTTCCTCCCTTAAAATATAATAGGATTCTGAACTAAGCCTGGATTTCCATTCTTCTTTTGATAAGTTCCACTCTTCTTTGGAATTAACTGAAGAAGCTAAAACTTTCATTGGCTTAAAGATTATTTTTAAAATTGACATAATAGGAATTAGAATAAAAGATCTTCTAGTTAGAAATTGATTCATATATTTAAATCACATAAAAGATAATGAGTTTTAATCAATCTAATTCTATGAAAAATATTCATAAATTAAGTATTGCTCCAATGATGGATTGTACTGATAAACATTTCAGAATGATAATGAGAAAAATAAGTTCTAAAGCTCTCTTGTATACGGAAATGATTGTAGCCCAAAGCTTAGTTTATACAAATAAAAAAGAAAATTTTCTAAATTTTAATCGTGAAGAACACCCAATATCGATTCAACTTGGTGGAGACAATCCTGTCATTCTGAAAGAAGCTGCTCGAATGGCAGAAGATTGGGGTTATGACGAAATAAACTTTAATGTTGGTTGTCCAAGCCCAAGAGTCTGCTCAGGAAACTTTGGCGCTTCATTAATGAAAGATCCTGAAAAAGTTGCAATATGCATAGAATCCTTAAAAAATAGCTGCAGTTTACCAGTCACTATCAAACACAGAATAGGTGTAGATGACTATGACAGTTTTATAAATTTGAATAATTTTGTAAGGGATGTAGCAAATGCTGGTGCAGATAGATTTACAGTTCATGCGAGAAAAGCAATTTTAAAAGGACTCAATCCAAAACAAAATAGAAATATACCTCCATTAAAGTACGATGTAGTAAAAAAATTAAAGAAATTAAATCCAGATTTATTAATAGAAATTAATGGGGGTTTCACAAATATCGATCAATCATTAGAGGCCCTTAAAGAATTTGATGGTGTAATGATTGGAAGATCTGTATATAAACACCCATTAAGATGGTCTGCAATTGATCAAAAAGTTTATGGAATAAATTCAAATTCCAAATCTGCTTCAGATATCATTTTTTCTTTAATTCCATACATAGAAAAACATCTTGCAAATGGAGGAAAATCTTGGGATATTTGTAAACATCTCATAAATCTAGTCGAAGGTATTCCAAAAGCAAAAATTTGGAGAAATCAAATTTCAACTAAATCTATAAAAAAGGAATTAGATATTGACTGTCTTCTTAATTTAACTTCTAAACTAAAAGAAATAGGCTATTAACTCTCTTCATTTGATACATTACCCTCATTTGAAATTCCTCTTTTTCTTCTGATTCTCCCACTTTCATATTCAGAGTTTTCAGAAGAGCTGCCATAACTTCTATCTTCCCAACCTTCTGCTCCGGAGGGTTTATTCGTATAAGACGTATTAGTTTCGTTATTTCCACCACCATAGCCACCACCACCATAGCCGCCGTTATTTCCGCCACCATAGCCGCTGTTATTTCCACCACCATAGCCACCACCACCATAGCCGCCGTTATTTCCGCCACCATAGCCGCTGTTATTTCCACCACCATAGCCGCCGTTATTTCCGCCACCATAGCCACCACCACCATAGCCGCCGTTATTTCCGCCTCTACCACCTCTGCGAGACCCTCCAGATCCTCTTGGCTCTGCCTTATTAATTCTTAAGGGCCTACCCATAAGCTCTGTACCTTGCAAACCATCAATAGCTGTTGACTCAATTGATTCGTCTGCCATCTCAATGAATGCAAATCCTCTTTTTCTGCCAGTATCTCTCTCTAGAGGAAGAGAACAATTTAAAACTTCACCAAAAGGTGCAAACAACTGTACAACATCTTCACGCTCTGCGCGGAAAGGCAAATTGCCAACAAAAATACTCACTTTAAATTCAACAAAAAATAACCTAATTAAAAAAACTACTTGGAATAGTTTTATAACACTACTTTTCTATTCTACTTCAAAGCATACCCTTGTTGTAGAAAAATAATTCAGATTTAAAGTAATAATTTTTTCTCCCAGTGAATTACCTCCTTTTCTACTTGGCTAAAACCAGTGCCACCTTCACTAGTTCTTGATTTAACAACATTAAAGGGTTCAAGATCCACAAAAACATCTTCATCAAATTTGGGATGAAATTCTTTAAGTTCATCAATTTTAAGATCTTTAAACAACATTTTTTTCTCTAAGCAATATTTAACAATTTCACCGACAACTTGATAAGCAGTTCTAAAAGGTACCTGTTTACAAACTAAATAATCTGCCAAATCAGTAGCATTAGAAAAATCATTTTCTACGGAATCAGATAAATTTTTAATGTTAAATTCAATGCCCTCATTTATTAAAATAGTCATTGCTTTAATGCAAGAAGATATAGTCTCTGCAGTATCAAATATTGGCTCTTTATCCTCTTGAAAATCCTTATTATATGCAAGTGGTACCCCTTTAACCATAGTTAACAGCGCTTGAAGATGTCCATAAACTCTTCCCGTTTTACCTCTGATCAATTCTGGAACATCTGGATTTTTTTTCTGAGGCATTAAGCTACTACCGGTAGCACATTTGTCTGTTAATTTAGCGAAAGAAAATTCATCAGTTACCCATAAAATTATTTCCTCGGAAATTTTACTTAAATGAGACATTGCCAACGCAGATGCAGAAACAAATTCTATACAAAAATCTCTATCACTCACTGCATCAATACTATTTTTATAAATTTTTTGAAAACCCAATTCTGCAGCTGTAAAGTTCCTATCTATTTTTATTTTTGTACCTGCTAATGCTGCAGCGCCTAATGGTAAAGTATTTACTCTTAACCTCACTTCTTTAAACCTTTCACGGTCTCTTTGGAACATTTCTAAATAAGCCAATAAATGATGAGCCAAAGACAATGGTTGTGCTCTTTGCATATGTGTATATCCAGGAATTAAGGTATAAATATTAGATTTCGCAAGATTTAAAAAAGATTTTTGTAAGTCAATTATTAAAATTTCAAGATTGTCAATCTCTTTTCTTAGCCATAATCTTATGTCTGTGCCAACTTGATCATTTCTACTTCTACCAGTATGTAATTTTTTTCCAGTTTCACCAATTAGACTAATAAGTTTTTCTTCAATACAGTAGTGAATATCTTCAGAAGGAGAACTAGGAAAAAATTTACCTTCCAAATACTCAACTTTTATTTTCTCTAAACCATTAATAATCTGCAAAGTTTCGGAAGAGGATAAAACTTCTGTTTTACCAAGCATTTTGGCGTGAGCAATAGAACAAGCCAAATCTTCTAAAATAAGCTTTCTATCAAAACCTATAGATGCATTAAACTTTTCAATAAAAGGATTAAGTGTATTATCAAATCTTTTACTCCAAACTTTTGCCATATCAATTTTTAGCTTTAGATATCTCTAATAAAGCATTTTTTTATATGAGTGACAAAAAATATCTATTTCAATTGAAAAACAACCATAGATGCGTCATCGTCCAGGTGTCTATTTTGTCCAGTGAAGTCATCTAATTTTTTAAAAATTTTATTTAAAATTTCTTGGGATGAATAGGATTGTTTACATAATTTTGTAAGGGTTTTAATTAGCCTTTGCTCATCAAATCTTTCCCCTGCAGAATTAGATGTATCGATTACTCCATCAGTGTAATAAAGCACTAAATCATTTTCATTGAGTTTAATTTCACCACAATCATATTCAGCATCTTTTTGTAAGCCAAGGACAAATCCTTCTGAATCTAATTTTATGATTTTCTGATCTGAACTTTTCCAAAGTAAAGGCGGATTATGGGCTGCATTAGCAAATCTCAATTTTCTTGTTCTAGGGTCATAATCTGAATAAAATAATGTCACAAATCTATGAGATTGATCTAAATCATTTATTGCTAATTGATTCAAATCATACAAAATTCTATCTGGAGGTAATCCTGTAAGAACCTCCGCGCGTAACATACCTCTTAGCATAGTCATTAGAAGGCCAGCTGGAATCCCTTTACCCATAACATCACCTATTACTAAAGCCCATCTAGCTTTTTCTTTTCTTTTTTCTGAGATATTAGTTTTTAAACACATAAAATCATAATAATCTCCTCCTAACTGAAGAGCTGGTCTACAATGAGCAGCAAGATCTACACCATAGATAATTGGACAGTAATCTGGGAGTAATTGAGATTGTATTTCTGCACCAGTAGAAATTTCTCTATCAACATTCTCGTGCTTTTTCTTTATTTTGATCAAACAATAATTTTCTAATCCAATAGCCAGACAATTTTTAATAAAGTTAAAATTAGAATCATCAGTGATTGAGTCACTTGATAAATCTTTACTAAAAATGTAAACAAATCCTCTGCATTTACCTCTTGATAATATTTTGTCTGCTTCAATTTTGTATTCTTTGAAATTATTTTTTAAATCATTTTCGAAAGTTAGAATTTCCTTTATTTTAAAATTTTTAGAGAAGTTAAATTGATTCAAAAAAGTATTAATTTCTCCTTGAATTTTTAAATATTCATTATTTGCAGAAATTTTAATATTTTCATTCCATATTTCTCCTTCATAATTTAAAGGTAGAATTAATATTATTTTTTCTTTAAAAATATGTTTAAAAATTAAGCAAATATAATCAAGTAATTTATTTATATTGGAAAAAGACTTCAAATAATATGACAATGACAGTGCAATTTCAGTAAATTTGGACTTATTTTTTAAAGATACTTTAGAGTAATCATCTAAAAATTTTTTAATAAATTTGTTTGAAAATAGTTTTTCTTTTTGATTATTTGTCACAACAAATCTAATAGATAAATATGTTCTAACATTAAATTTAAATTTTTAAAAAAATTTAATTTAATATTTATTGATCTGCAAGCAAAGCCTCCACAAATTCATAACTATTAAAAGGTCTCAAATCTTTTATACCCTCTCCAGCACCAATAAATCTTATTGGCAAATTTACTTCTTCTGAGACGGCTAAAGATACCCCGCCTCTTGAAGTGCCATCCAATTTAGTAATAATTGCTCCACTTAAATTAGCTGATTCAGCAAAACTTTTTGCCTGCTTTAAGCCATTTTGACCTTGACTTGCATCCAAAACTAGTAATGATTCAATGATTGCATCTGGAACCTTTTTATCAATAATTTTTTTTATTTTTGCTAATTCATCCATCAAATTATTTTTTGTTTGCAATCTACCTGCTGTGTCAACTAGTAATAAGTCAACATTTCTTTTTTTTGCAGAATTGATTGCATCAAAAACTACAGCAGCCGGATCAGCATTTTTTGATTGATTAGATATAACATCTACATTACTCCTCTCACCCCATACTTTAAGTTGTTCTACTGCCGCCGCTCTAAACGTATCAGCAGCAGCGATCAAGGTTTTATAATTACTCCTTGATGACAAATATGCTAATTTTCCTAATGTTGTAGTTTTACCAACACCATTAACTCCTACTAATAACCAGACATTTAATCTTCCTTTTTGAGGCACTAAAAGATCGATACCTGAGTTTTTTATTGGTTTATCAATAATTGATTTTAATTCTTTTTTTAAAAATTTTATTCCTGCTTCTGCACCTACGACTTCTTCATTTAATTTTTTTCTTAAGGAATTTATAACTTTATCAGTTGAATCTATCCCAACATCAGCTCTTATTAATAATGTCTCTAAATCATCCAATGACTCAGGAGTGAGAGGATCGTCTCCTAATTTATCCAATAATTCAGTAACAAAACCTTTTCGTGTTTCTTCTAATCCCCTTCTTAATTTAGTTAACCAATCAATTTCATCTATCGATATTTGATTTATTGTTTTTCCTTGGGCAGCTAATACCATTGCAGACCAAGTAAAATTATCATCAAATTCACCTAATTCTGGCTCAATAATAGTTTTTGGCGGTACCAAAATATTTTTTTTATTAGCACTATCAATAAATTCCTTTTTTTGTTCTTCTTGCTTTGGTAAATCTTGTTTTTGTTCTTCTTGCTTTGGTAAATCTTGTTTTTGTTCTTCTTGCTTTGGTAAATCTTGTGTTTTTGTTCTTCTTGCTTTGGTAAATCTTGTTTTTGTTCTTCTTGCTTTGGTAAATCTTGTTTTTGTTCTTCTTGCTTTGGTAAATCTTGTTTTTGTTCTTCTTGCTTTGGTAAATCTTGTTTTTGTTCTTCTTGTCTCTTCTTTAAAAGTGCATAAGCTTGAGCAGCCCATTCTCGAGAGTTATCGGAATCAGTATTAGTCATTGATATTTTTTAGACGTATCTAATAAATTTAAAATACTATTTATTTATATCAAATAATCATTGAGATTTTACTGTTTGTAATCTCCTTAAAACTCCATTGATAAATTTTCTTCCTTGCATATCACTATATTTATTAGCTAAATGTACTGCCTCATCACAAGCAACAGCAACAGGTGTGTCCAAAAAATTGATATCCACGTATGCTAAACGCAAAATATCTCGGTCAATCCTTGGTAATCTTTTTAATCTCCATCCATCCATTACTTGGTCAATATGAGAATCAATGGTTGTTAGGTTATTAATTATTTTACTAATCCTTTGATTGACGTCTTCTCTAATATCAATTTGTCCACTGGAAACTATTAATTTTGGAAAGTCTATAGTTACTGAGAGAGCATTCATTACATTTTCGATCTTTTTTAAAGAATTTTTTAACTCATCTCTAACTTTTGCAAAAGAGGAATCACGTCCTTCATGCAATTCACTTTCTAATATTTTTTGTGATGCATTTTCTAAGTCTGATTCACAATTATCTAATTCATCTCTGAAGTGATTTATTAAAGAATCTAAAGCAGATTCAAAAATCTCTTCTATCTGAAATTTTTCTAATTTGAAATCACCTTTATCTTTGATTAAGCCAAGAGAAATTAAAGATAATTCTCTAGAAAGAGATTTATTATTATGCATCAATTAAGAAGAAGTATTAGTGGAAGCGCGTAATTGTGAAAATAATTTTGAAAATGTTGGATTTGTAATGTTATTTTTCTCGTCTGGATTTACTATCCCAGCGGAAATTATTGTTCTAAAAGCATCTTCAACAGATATATCCAAATCCTTAACAGATGTCTCAGGAACCAATGTATACCAACCAGTAGTAGGATTTGGTGCTGTAGGTATAAAGACACTTAGCAACTTTTCTTCTAATTCTTGCTGCAGAGAGGGACCAACATCACCAGTTACAAACCCTACACTATAAAGGCCTTCTCGTGGATATTCAACTAAAACAACTCTTCTAAATCGATTAGATTTATTACTTAAGAAAGTTTCGAGCAATTGTTTTAAAGTTTTATAAACTGCACCTGCTACAGGTATTTTTGATAAAGTACCTTCTCCAAATTCTAATAACCATCTTCCAACAAAATTTCTCGCCATTAAGCCTATTAGCAAAATAGCTAATAAGGGTACTGTTAAACCCAAAGTAAGATTAATCAAATCCTGTAATAAAGGATTTAAATTAATAAAAGGATTTAGTTGCTTAGGAACAGAAGTAACTAATGTTAAAACAAATTTACTAACTAATGATGAAAGCCAAATAGTGGTTGCTAAAGGTATTACAACCAACAATCCTGCTATTAAATCATTTTTTAGATCCTGTTGAAGCCTAGATCCTAGGTTCGAATCTTGATTAGAATCAACCAAAATAACGTTTCTTACTATATTAACTTTACTAATAATTTAACTGTTTTTATTAAGTTAGGATATATTTTTTCTTAATAAATTAAAAATATTTATTTGTTTCAATAGCAAGAAATTACTTTTAAGAGAAATGATATACATAATAAAGAAATGATTAATACACTTGAAGACAAAAAAGAAATAAGCAAAAAGTTAAAAGCAAGAGCAATTATTGAAGGTTTTACAGTATGTGGAATTGCTTCAATTCCAGGCAGCTCGCGATTAAAATTGAGAACCAATGCATTAGACAGATGGTTATCAAACAACCACCATGCTGAAATGAAATGGATGGAAGCAGAGAGAAGAAAAGATGTAGGCTTGCTTCTTGAAGGAGCAAAAAGTGTCTTAAGCGTTGGATTTAATTACATTAGTTCACTAAACAACAACAAAGAAAAAGTCTTCAAGATTGGGAAATTTAGTCAAGGAGAAGACTACCATAAGGTGATTTCAAAAAAATTAAAGAATATTGGTAAATGGATTAACCTAGAAATTCCAGATTGCAAATGGAAAATATGTGTTGATACCTCGCCTCTTCTTGAAAAAGCATGGGCTGAAGAATCTGGCCTAGGATGGATTGGTAAAAATAGCAATTTAATAAACAAAAAACATGGTTCTTGGTTGACTTTGGGTTTTATTATCCTTACAAAAGATCTAGTGCCGGATAAACCACATGAATCACTATGCGGAAAATGTGACAAGTGTATTGAACATTGTCCCACAAAAGCAATAATAGAACCTTTTGTAATACAGTCAGATTTGTGTATTGCCTATCACACTATAGAAAGCAAAGAAAAAACTATTCCCAAAAAAATAGTAAAAAATTTAAATGGATGGGTTGCAGGTTGTGACATTTGCCAAGATGTATGCCCCTGGAATGAATCAGTGCCTCTTAATAATATTCTTGAAAATACTCCAAAAGAATGGATTAAAAATCTAAATAATGAATCGTTAAAATGGAGTGATAAAACTTGGCAAGATAATCTTAAAGGTACGACATTAAAAAGAATTAAACCATGGATGTGGAGAAGAAACATAAAAGCAAATATGAGTAATAAATAAATATATGAAAAATTTTATAAAAAAAATAATATGTTTATCTTTAATTAGCTTTTACTTTTTTAAAGTAGAACAAGTTAAATCATTAGTTCCATATTATTATTTCCCAACGATTAAAAACTTAGATAAAGAAAGTTTATCTATAGGGAGAAATGCATATCAACTTTTATATTTTGGTCAATATGAACAAAGCCTTAACTTAGCGAAATTAGCTGTAAAAATAAATAAAAAAAATGAAAAACTATGGTTAATTTTGTCTGAAGCGCAAGTAGCTAATAAACTTTACAAAGAAGCATTATATTCTCTAGAAAATGCAGAAAAAATTAATTCTAATTTAAGTGAAATTTATTTTGCTAAAAGTAATATTTATTTTAAAATTTCAAAACTACAAAGCGCAAAAACTGCTTTAGAAACAGGATTAAGTATTGCACCAAATAGCTATAAAGCTATTTTTCAGCTTGGAAATATTTTTTTAATGAAAAAAAATTACTCGGAAGCTATCAAATTATTTGATAAGTCTCTAAAAATTAAACCTGATTTCTGGCAAGCAATAAATAATCAAGGTTTAGCTTATTTCGAAAAAAACAACATCAATCTATCAATAAAACTTTTTGAAAAAGCGATCTCAATTGAGGAGAATGCAGAACCTTTACTAGGACTTGCTTCGTGTTTAAGAATGAAAGATATTACATTAGCTCTTGAACTTGCAAAAAAAGCTTTAATTAAAGATCCAAATTATGTTAATTACAATTATAGGCAAGAACAGTTATGGGGTGAAAAATTACAAAAATCAACAGAAATCCTCTTACAAAATGAAAAACTACAAACGGATGTAATATTGGCAAAATCCAAAATAAATTAATCTTCTTAAGTTTCAATACTGGAAAATATTTGTTTACCTATTAGTCTTAATTTAGTTAATTAATGCATACTTTAATTCTGCACTCTGATGGATAAGAAAAAATTCACTTCTATATCTCTCCAAGAAGAAATGCAACGTTCTTATCTTGAGTATGCAATGAGCGTAATAGTTGGTCGAGCTCTTCCTGATGCAAGAGACGGCCTTAAACCTGTTCAAAGAAGAATACTATTTGCAATGTATGAATTAGGTTTAACTCCTGATAGGCCGTTTAGAAAGTGTGCGAGAGTTGTTGGGGATGTACTAGGAAAATACCATCCTCATGGAGATCAAGCAGTCTACGACGCATTAGTAAGGCTAGTCCAAAATTTTTCAACTAAATATCCAACTTTAGACGGCCATGGAAATTTTGGATCTGTTGATAATGATCCTCCAGCAGCAATGAGATACACCGAGACCAGATTAGCGCCCATAGCTCATGAAGGATTTCTTAAAGAGATTGGATCAGAAACAGTAAATTTCTCAAATAACTTTGACGGCTCACAAAAAGAGCCTGATGTTCTTCCAGCACAACTTCCATTTTTATTGTTAAACGGCTCATCAGGTATTGCTGTTGGAATGGCAACAAACATTCCCCCTCACAACCTAGGAGAAGTTATAGATGGTTTAATTGCTTTAGTAGAAAATAAAGATATAAGTATTAAAAAACTTTCCAACATTATTAAAGGACCTGATTTTCCTACTGGAGGAGAACTAATTTTTAATCAAACAATAGAAGAACTTTACGAAACAGGAAAAGGATCAATACCGATAAGAGGCGTAATAAATAAAGAAGAAATAAATTTTGGCAAAGGTAAACATAAAAAAAATGCATTAATCATTACAGAACTTCCTTTTCAGATCAGCAAAGCAGGTTGGATTGAAAAACTAGCAGAACTTGTAAATTCAAACAAAATTAATGGTATTTCTGATATCAGAGATGAAAGCGATCGAGATGGGATGAGAATTGTTGTAGAGTTAAAAAAAGATTCTAATACTGAACTAGTAATATCTAATTTATATAAGAAAACAACTCTACAAACAAACTTTGGTGCGATTTTTTTAGCTTTGATTAAAGGAAAACCTGTACAACTAAATTTAAAACAATACCTTGACTATTTTCTGGAGTTTCGAGAAGAAACAATTAGAAAAAGAACTCATTATTTTCTAAAAAATACTCTTGAAAAACTAGAAATATTGGAAGGTTTATCAAAAGCAACAAAAGACATAAGAAAAGTAATAGATATTATTGAAAATTCAGAAAACTCATCAGAAGCTAAATCAATGTTGATTCATAATTTTTGCTTAAGTGAAAAACAAGCAAATTCGGTATTAGATATGCCACTAAAAAGATTAACAAATTTAGAGAAAAATCAAATTGATGATGATATAAATAATTTACAAAAGAAAAAAGACTATTTTCAAAAATTACTTAATGAAAGAAAACTATTACTTAAATTACTAATTGAAGAATTATTAATATTAAAGAAAAAATATAATATTAAAAGAAAAACGAAAATACTCAAAAATATAGATCAGAATGAAGAATTAGAAAATATAAACAATCAAATTTTAGAAGACTTTATTAATAAAAAAACTAAATTATATATAGACAATAGATTATATTTAAGAAAGATGATCTTTAATAATTATAAGAAATCGTTTGAAGATGTAAATCAATTTATAGATAATAAAAATATTCAAAAATTTATATGTAGTATCGATAAAAATATAAAAATATTTGGAATAACCTTCACGGGAAAAGTTTTTCACATTGATTGGGAATCAAAAATTAATAATGACTATAAATTAGATAATAAAATACTTGGCAATATTGATCCGAATGAAATAATAAACTTTCATTCAATTAAAAAAGGAATAAAAAATTATTTATGCATCTTGAATTCGGACGGAAGATTTAAAAAAGTTTTATTTGATGATGATATGATTAAAAGTAATAGATCTTTTGCAATATCAAAATTAAAAAATAATATTAAAATAATTGATTCATTTATTTCTGATGAAGAAAAAAATTTAATAATATTAACCTCAATAGGAAGAATTTTTAAATTTAATTTATCAAACAAATTTTTTATGCCAACTACTAAACAATCTCAAGGTTTAATGATTGCAAGACTTTTACCAACTGAAAAGATTGTTTCCTGTTGTCCATATCAGAATGGAGAAAATATTTATTTAGTTTCTAAACAAGGAAAAATCTTTTGTATAAATAGTAATGAAATTTATTATGCAAATGAATACAGTTTAGGTTACTTAAATGAAATAACTAAACTTAAAAACGATTACTTCCTAAAAGTTTTACCTAGTAATAATTACCTTGATATTGAAACTAATAAAAATAAATCTGCAAGGTTAAAATTTGATAAATTAAATTTCAAATCAAAGAGAACAAATTTTTTAATTGACTTTTTAAAATTAGAAAAAGGAGAATATCTTGAAAATTGTTTTCGACTCGAAAGCTATCTTGACTAAGATTTATATTCGTTTTCAACCCAATTTAAGTACTCTTGATTTACTGTTCCTGTTACATAAAAACCTGTAAAACAACTCATCTCTAATTCTTTAATAGAAGAATCACTTATTATAGATTTACTTAAATTTTCAACACTTTGATAAACCAGGTTATCGATTTCTAGCTGATCAGCGATTTCTCTTACTGTTCTATCGTGAGCTATTAATTCATCTCTATTTGGCATATTAATTCCATAAACATGGGGAAAACGAACAGGGGGTGCTGCTGATGTAAAAAAAACTTTATTTGCTCCTGCATCTTTAGCCATCTGAACAATTTCTTTTGAAGTAGTACCTCTAACTATCGAGTCATCAACAATTAATACATTTTTATTTTTAAATTCTGCACTCATGGCATTTAATTTTTGTCTTACAGATTTCTTACGTTTCTGCTGACCAGGCATTATGAATGTTCTACCAACATACCTATTTTTAAAAAAACCTTCTCTATATTCAATGCCTAACTGTCTTGCCACTTGCATAGCTGCAGGTCGAGAAGAATCAGGGATAGGCATTACAACATCAATATCTCCAGAGTTAATTGTTGTTTTTATTGTTTCAGCCAAATAATCTCCCATTTTTAAACGAGCTTTATAAACTGAAATTCCATTCATAATCGAATCTGGCCTAGCTAAATAAACATATTCAAAAGCACAAGGACATAAGATTGGATTTTCTGAGCATTGCTTAGAAAAAAACTCGCCATTAAGATTTATAAAAATAGCTTCTCCAGGATCTACATCTCTCACTACTTGATAATCGTTATTCTCAAGCACTAAAGATTCACTAGCCACCATCCACTCTTCTTTTTTTGTAATTGATGAAAGTCTTTTACCTATAACTAAAGGTCTTATACCAAAAGGATCTCTGAAAGCTAATAAACCATGTCCTGAAATTAATGCAATTGAAGCATATGATCCTTGAATTCTTTTATGCAAAGATTTAACAGAATCAAAAATAATGTCTGGTTCTAATTCATGATTATGAATTTGTTCTTGTAATTCTGTAGCGAAAATATTTAATAGCATTTCAGTATCACTTGAAGAGTTTGTATGACGCTTATCGATATTAAATAATTGTTTTTCTAAATCTCTGGTATTAGTTAAATTGCCATTATGTATCAAAACAATTCCATAAGGAGCATTAACATAAAAAGGCTGAGCTTCCTCAACACTTTCTGCTGATCCTTTTGTTGCATACCTAACATGACCTAAACCGATTCTGCCGATTAAATTCCTCATATCTCTTGTTCTATAAGCAGTGTTTACCTGACCTTTGGCCTTATGTATATGAAAAATTGTATTTTCCATTGTGGCTATTCCTGTTGAATCTTGGCCTCTATGTTGTAAAAGTAAAAGACTATCGTAAATTTGTTGATTTACATCATCTGAAGAAACGATTCCAACTATTCCGCACATAACTTAATTTCTTAAAGATTTGGATAATTGAGAAATATTTTGCATATTTAAAAGTGACTGGAAATACTATTATTAAATTTTTCGGTTAATTCCTCAACTCTAATATTGCAGATATCGTTATCTTGAATTTTTATGTTTAAAGTTTGATTAGAAACATATCCTATTTTTTTTAAAAATATACTTGATTTAGAATTTATTTGGATTTTTTTTAAATAATTAATCCATTCTTTTTCTTTCATATTATTTACTGAAAAAATAATTCTAGAACCTCCTTCTGCAAATAATAAATTATCATATCTAATAGTATCTTGATTCAATTCTATCTTTGCACCTTTTGAAGACAAAATACAACACTCTGCTAAAGCAATAGCTAAACCACCATCGCTAATATCATGAGAAGAGACTACAAAACTTTTTAAAATCGCATTTCTTAAAAAACTCTGACAGAACTTTTCATCATACAAATCTATTTTTGGAGGCCGACCTGCAATTTCTCCATGAAAGTATTCCAAATAAGAACTAGCTGCTATTGTTGTTTCTGATTTATGAGAACCAATTAACCATATTTGATCATGAACATTTTTCCAGGCACTACTTATAGCTTTTTCAACATTATCTATCTTTCCAACCATTCCAATTACTGGTGTCGGATAAATAGGAGTAATTTCATTATCTTTATTTTTTGATTCATTATATAAAGAAACATTTCCTCCTGTTACAGGAGTTTCTAAAGCTTTACAGGCTTCAGAAATTCCTTTACATGAAGAAGAAAGTTGCCAATATCCTATGTCATTCTCAGGAGAAGAAAAATTCAAATTATTTGTAATTGCTACTGGTTCAGCTCCGACACAACTAACATTTCTGGCAGATTCAGCAACTGCAGCGATAGTTCCTCTAAAAGGGTCAAGAAAAACCCATCTACTATTGCAGTCAACTGATGCAGCAACACCAGAAAATACTCTATTTTTATTTTTTTCATTTTGTTCTCTAAGTCTTATAACAGCTGCATCAGATTCTCCAGGTTTAAACACTGTATTTGCCTGCACTTGAGAATCATACTGTTTATAAACCCATCTTTTAGAGGCTATAGAGGGATTAGATAGAAGTTTTAAAATAATTTCTTCACAAGAAAAAATCTTATTTTCCTTCAAGGAGAATATTTTTTGCTCATAAATTTCTGGTAACTTATTTTCTTTCCATTCCCATTTCTTTAATAAATAATGAGGTGGATTATTAATCACATTATGAAAATCAATAGGAGTATCATCAGATAATGCAGAAGTAGGTATTTGAGCAACAATTTTGCTTTTGTGAGAAATAATTACCTCATTAGCCTCTATTACTTCACCAATTACTTTGGCATACAATCCCCATTTATTAAATTTTTCAATAAGCGAATTAATTTTTTCTTCCTTTACGACAAATAACATCCTCTCTTGCGATTCAGATAATAAATATTGATAAGAAGACATATTATCTTCTCTAGAAGGAACTAAATCTAAATCAATAGATATACCTAAATTTCCATTTGCAGCCATTTCTGCACTACTGCAGGTTAAACCAGCCGCACCCATATCTTGAGCTGCAATTACATCTCCGGTCTTAAAAGCATCTAAACATGCTTCTATAAGACTTTTTTCAACAAATGGATCACCTACTTGAACTGCAGGTCTATCATCTAATGAAGTAGTAGTTAATTCTGAACTCGCGAAACTAGCCCCACCAACACCATCTCTCCCAGTTGTGTTTCCAACATATAGTACAGGTGACCCTACGTTTTTAGCTCCAGAACAAACGATTTCATTGGTCTCCAAAAGTCCTAAAGCCATAACATTGACTAGAGGATTTCCAGAATAACTATCATCAAAATCAATTTCACCTCCAACAGTAGGCACACCTACACAATTTCCATAATGTGAAATACCTGAAACAACTCCCCGAAGCAAATCGATATTTGATGATTTATCAAGATTTCCAAACCTCAATGAATTCAGAACTGCGATAGGCCTGGCTCCCATTGTAAAAATATCTCTTAATATTCCGCCCACACCTGTTGCCGCGCCTTGAAAAGGTTCAATTGCCGATGGATGATTATGACTTTCTATTTTAAAAACAAGTTTTTGATTACTTCCAACATCAATAACACCAGCATTTTCTCCAGGTCCAACTAAAACATTTTTTCCTTTAGTGGGAAACTCAGATAATAAAGGTTTTGAATTTCTATAACAACAATGTTCAGACCACATCACACCAAACATTCCTAGTTCAGTTCTATTTGGTTTTCTCTTTAGTCTTCTGCAAATTTCTTCGTAGTCATTAATCGTTAAATTTTCAACTTTTAGTGCTTCATTAAGATCATACTGATCATTATTTTCTGGATTTATCATTCTTTAGATCCAAGGGTCATCTTCTTTTTTATCACTAAAAGATCTTGTCGATATATCATCATTATAAAAACTTTTTTGTTTTAAATCTAAATTTTGGTTTATATCTTCATCTTCTTCAAGCCAATCTTCTAATTTATTAGAAGCTATGTTTTTCATTTCATCAAATCTGTCAAATATTTTTTTTCCTTTTTGTAAAAATTCATGTTTTATACTTGATTTTATTAAAGATAAATCGTCTAAAGAATTACTTTCGCAAAATACCAATCCAGGTTGTTGATCATTAATAGTTTCAATATTTAATTTCCATCTACTAGAACCTGGAATCTTAGGATTTGATCGAGAAACTAAATAATATTTAATTTTACCAGTTTTCATTTCGAATAAAAAGTCTGCAATAACCCCTATTTTTGATCCATTGATATTTATGAGATTAGCTTCTATTAATGTTGGGAACCTATTTAAAGTTGCTAAATCAGAAATAGCTGGATCACCTTTAACATAAATTTCATTATCTATTATTTGACTTATTTGATTTAAACGCCAAACATTTCTTTTTAAATCAAAATTTGAAGGGCGAGAGTACCATCCTAAAATTCGATGAACTGGAGGATGCATCCAAACATTTTCTCCATTTCCGTAATAAAGGGCCATATTGCCCTTAACACTGTAACTTAATAATTCACTTAATAAAATTTCTTTAGGTAATTTCAAGTTAAGAACGAACCTGAACAGGCATGACTAAATAAGTAAAAGAATTTAAATTATCTTCAGGAACAAAAACAGCTGGTGTAGTTGGAAGATTACACTTTAAAAGTACATTTTCAGAATAAATAATTTTTAAACCTTCTAAAAGATATCTAACGTTAAATGCAATATCAAAATTTTCTCCAGAATAGGAAACAGGTATTAATTCATTTGCATTACCAATATCTTGTGCATCTGCACTGATGGAAGCTAAATCTGTATTATCAATCTTAATCTTAACAACACTACTCTGCTGATCTGCTAAAACAGCAATTCTTTCTAGTGCTTCAATTAATTTTTTAGTTTTAAAATTAAAAATCTTAGAAAAGGTATCAGGAAGTAATTGTGAATAATTAGGATAGGTACCTTCAAGGGTTCTAGTTGTAATTATTTGATTAGACGAAATAAAAACCACTTGCCCTTTGTCATAGAAAAGCTTTATTGAATTTTCAGAGCTTTTTAAAGATACTAATTTTTCAATTTCTCTTAATGATCTAGTGGGAATAGTTACTGAAAAATCATCTTGGTTTATGGGTGGTTTGTCTTTGTTTACTGTATATTCTTCATCATTACCAATTAAAGCAACTGCCAATCTGTGACCATCTGTAGAGGCAGACTCTAGATAATTTTGTTTAAAGGTGAAATTGACTCCTGTAAGTAACTGCTTTGAATCATCATTGCTAGTAGCAAAAATCGTTGATTTTACAGCTTTCAAAAAAGAACTTGGATCAATATTTAAAGAAGTCCCACTTTCGACAAATGGCAAATTTGGATAGTCATCAGAAGGTATACCTTTAAGATTAAAAGAACCTCTATCACTTTTTATTAAAATGTTATCTAAATTCTCATCTACTTCTAAAGAAACAGGAGTTTCGTTAGGTAATTTGTTTACTATTTCAGATAACAGTTTTGCAGGTATCGTAATAGCACCACTATTTTTAACAGTTCCATCGAAAGAAGTTTGTATTCCTAAATTAAGATCAAATCCTGTCAAACTAATTTTATTTGTTCCTTGGTCAGCTGTTAAGAGGATATTTGCAAGAATCGGATGAGTTGGACGTGAAGCAACTGCTTTGCTTACAAGTTGTATTGCATTATTTAACTCATTTTGATTACAAATAATCTCCATCGGAATTGAGAACTTTTTACAAATACAATATACTTTTTTCGTAAATTAAATTCAATCATTTATTTTATTCTCTTTTTCTAATATAAAGGTTTAAAAAAAATATATAAATTAGTAGTAGTAGTTATTGTGGAAATTGTGGAATTCTTAATTTAAAAACGTTAT